>JBNKHS010000184.1:0-8395 GCA_050290485.1 Promineifilaceae bacterium (SeqCode)
TTTTTCCGCTGCCGCTTTTGCCCAGCATGACGGCAAATTCACCTTCATAAAATGCGCCATTAATTTGATCGAGCACGAGGCGTTCTTGTCTCCCTTCTTGGAAGTATTTCGTTAAATTTTGTAATCGGACAATTTCATTCATTATGATATGCTGCCTTTATATTTCAGAATTAATTTTGCACATATTTTATCTATATTTTGTTAATTATATACCCAAATTATTGACAATACCTGTGCATATTGAATAAAATGGTTAAACATTCGCTAGATTCTATGCATATTACAGGCTATTTTAACTATTCCGTCGTATGCTTAGATACTTTAGAAATATTAATATGACAAAAGGTAAACATGACAACGGCCGTATCTGACACCATAACAAATAAACACGGAAAAGGCGCTTATCTCAAGCGTTATTGGTGGCTCATTCTGATTTTTCTAAGCCTCATCTTAGGAATCATCATTGTGGCCTTCATTCCCCCATCAGCCGCACCGATGCCTGAAGCATTAAGTGCCCTTGAGTCGGATGCATCAATTACCGTATCTACATCGCCGTGGTTGAGTTTTACACCAATAGGTAAGGAATTGGAGACAGGGCTCATCATATATCCCGGAGGACGTGTCGATCCCAGTGCATATGCTCCTTCAGCAAGAGCATTGGCAGAACAGGGATATTTAGTCACAATTGTCCCAATGCCGCTGGATTTGGCGTTTTTTAACCCAAATGCGGCAATGGATGTCATCGAGACTTATCCTGAAGTGGAAAACTGGGCAATCGGCGGTCATTCGCTTGGCGGTGTTGCGGCGGCGCAATTTGTCAGCAACCATCCAGGTGAAGTATCAGGAATCTATTTCTGGGGTTCATACCCTGCAAATAGTGATGATTTAACGCAGATTCCCAATTTAACGGCCGTATCCATCTATGGCACAAATGATGGTTTATCCACACCAGAGAAAGTACTTAGTGCATCCCCATTGCTACCACAAGATACAAAATTCGTACCCATTGATGGCGGAAACCATGCCCAATTTGGTTGGTATGGTGAGCAAAATGGGGATCTCCCGGCAACTATGAGTCGGGAGGCACAACAAAAACAAATCGTAGATGCAACCGCACATCTACTAGAAACAATATCAAAGTAAGACTCACACTTGTTTGGTCGGCAAAAAACACCCTAACCAGTTTGCCCATCAAATAGAGGAGAAAATTATGCATAACTCAAACGGAAAGCTCCATCTGTTAGAAAAACCGTCAACAAATGGCAACGGTAAGCATACAAATGGTGTTAATGGTGATGCCATTGAATTAATCAATGAAGCAATCGTCGAAAACCGTCGTGTAAAAGATTTACAACAACAGTATGATACTGATTTCAACGTGACGCCAGAATACAAAGCTTCACTCCCTGACATGCAAAATACAGATAAAAACAAGGGAACGGCCGTTGCTATTCAACATGTCGGTATTCATAACTTCAAAGTTCCCATGAAATTTGTCACTCGTGAAGGGGATGTCATGCAACTGCATTGCTCTGTCACTGGCACTGTTTCGTTAGATGCCCACAAAAAAGGGATCAACATGAGCCGCATTATGCGTACCTTTTATGAATACGACGAAAGTGAGCTCAATCCACAAACATTAAACAATGTTGTGCATAGCTATTTAGAAAATTTAGAAAGCTCATCGGCCCGCATTGCAATTGCGTTCGATTTCCCATTGAAGCAAGATAGTTTGCGCAGCGGTTTATCTGGCTATCAATATTATCCAGTGGTATTTGAGACCGTAGTCACGCCAGAAAACGGCGTTCATCAATTCATGCATCTCGATTTTATTTACTCTTCTGCCTGCCCATGCAGTTATGAATTAAGTGTGCATGCCAATCAATATCGTGGCGTTGCCGCTGTACCTCACAGCCAGCGTTCAGTCGCAAAAATCTCAGTTGAGTATGATTCAGGCTTTATGATTGAAGATTTAATCGATATTGCCCGTGAAACTTTACAAACAGAGACACAAGTGATGGTTAAACGGGAAGATGAGCAAGCATTTGCTGAACTCAACGCAGCTAATCTTAAATTTGTTGAAGATGCCGTGCGTTTGCTTTATGAAGGGCTTAACAAAGACGGCCGTATCAAAGACTTCCGTGTCTTTGCTTCTCATAAAGAATCCCTACACTCTCATGACGCGATCAGCGTTCTCGTAAAAGGTGTACCCGGCGGATACGACGCTTATTTAGAACCATTTACATATCGTTCAATGCCTACTTAACTTCCGTAACCAAGTAAATACACTCATTTTTACCAAAATGGCTCAATTTTGAAGATTGAGCCATTTTTTTATTCAATAGCTATTGTGAAACATATTACAAGTTTGCATCCATAATTTGAGTATGTTACTATCTCGCCAACCCCTGCTGTGTGCGTGATGAGCCCACCATGTTGAGCCAACGCTTCTATAATGGGGATCGAAATACGTTGAGGGGATGTAGTAGTCCATAGGCAACTATCGGCGAATCAGAAACTCACGAAAATTTCCCCACCTGCTTATGCAGGTTCAAACATCTAAGCTCACACGGCACGGCGGGGTGGCTAAAAACAAATGTATTGTATTCATCAATAAAGGGTTCATTTGCTTATGGTTCGTGAGCGAATTGCTGACGACGTGTATGTTTTTACAAGTAAATCATACATTCAAGTAACCGCCGGCGCTGTTCTTACCAAAGACGGGGTTATCTTGATCGACACCCTCTATTTCCCCGAAGAAACGAAAGCCATTAAAGAATTTCTGGAAGACCGTCTTGGCCTGCACGTAAAATACGTCATCAACACACATTATCATGCAGATCATACCCAGGGCACTTATTTATTCCCCAATGCCCAAGTCATTAGCCATCGTTTGTGTCGCCAATTACTAAATAGTGTCGGCCGAGAAGGGTTAGAAGAAGCCAAACAACAAACGGAAGAGCTAGAAGATGTTCGCATCCAATTACCAGATCTCATCTTTAATGATGGCTATTTAAGTTTGCATATTGGTGGCAAAACACTCGAACTACATCATATGCCTGGCCACAGTTTAGATTTGACAACGGTTTTCATCAAGGAACATCAAATCTTGTTTGCTTCTGACAATATGATGCCTGTACCGACCATCTTTGATGGACAAAGAACAGCCTTAATCAATTCATTGCACCAAATAGCAAAGATGAACCCAGACTGCATTGTTAGAGGGCATGGCGAGGTCATTCTCCGTGGCGAAGTTGAGCAAGCGATATATAGTGACCTTGAGTATTTACAATATATTCAAGAAGCTGTCGAAAAAATCGTCAACAATGGAAACTCCCCCGATTCATTGTCAACGCTTGATATAGAAAGTTGTGGCAAATCACGGGTAAATCTAAATGGGTTCGTCACTGACTTGCATTACGCCAATTTACAAAAAATTTATCGGGATCTCAATGGAATTTCCGCTTAAAATTTTTATTCCCCAACAGGTGCAAAAAGGGTGATTTTTCCTGGCAATATTTTGTAATTTGCTTGCTTAATACTCGGTGCAATTAACTCACCGTCGGCATGGATGGGCGTGCCTGGTTCGCTGGATACTGTAATATAGGTAGCACGTTCATAAATCACATTTTCATCTTCAACGTGCTTACCACTAAACAGCTTTGGCAATAGGGTTAACACTTTTGCTTTAGACATTTTAGGAGCCAAAACGAAGTCAAGGAAACCATCATCAACTTTAGCCTCTGGCGCTATGAAAAATAAGCCACCTGTTCGCGGACTATTACAGACAGAAAGCATGAGTGCAGGCCCATCAAAAGAACCGTTATCCCATTCCACTTGGTAATGCCACGCCTCTAGTTTTGCTATTGCTTTAACCAGAGCTAAAAAGTAGCGTAAATTCCCTTTCACTCGTTTGATCTTGGTATGCTCTAGTGTCACCAGCGGCTCCATCCCCAATGCACAATTATTATCAAAATAATGATCATTGATCTGACCAACATCAATTTGTCGAGTCTGCCCGTTTGCAACGAGTTGGGCCACTTCTGTCAGGTTGCGCGGCATATTGACCATATCGGCTAAATCATTGGCTGTCCCTATAGGCAAAATGCCAAAAGGAATCGTTGGTCCATCATCTGTTTGACTTAATATGCCGTTGATGATTTCGTTTATGGTGCCATCCCCTCCAGCAGCAATAATAGCTTCATATTTTTCAGATACGGCCGTTGCTGCCAACACACGCCCCTCCCCCGGCATCGTCGTCAAAGCAATATCAGGAGACAACCCAACATCCGCAAACGCCTGATTTATTTCATCCAAACGTGCCTTGGCATTCCACCGATTAGCATATGGGTTCAGAATGACCTTAATCTTCATGGGATTGTCCTTAGCTTGTACAGTTTTTTGAAGCGTGTATTACATTATTATGTCAAATAATACCAAAAAACTGTTTAAGTATTGTGCACATTTACATATTAACCTGATTCGAACTTTGTGCGAAATACTAGTTTATGCAGTTTATACCCTAAGGGAAAACAACGAGCTACGAAGCTATCAATTCAAGTTGTTCGCGAATAAATTGTGGTTTATTGGTAATAATCGCATCAACACCAAGACGGGCGAGTCGACGCGCTTCATTGGGATCATCCACTGTCCACACATTGATCATCCAATTCTTGCGATGCGCCCATTGTACATACGCTTCATCGACCAATGAATAATGTGGGTGGTGCGCCTCAGCAGCGCCCACAATAAATTTATATTTGAGCCCTTTTACATACCATAAATGAGCTACCTTGGTACGGTTGCTTATCTGTTTACGCATTCGCCGCACGGCAAAGGGATTGAATGAGGAAACAATGGTTTGGCTTTCTAAATGGTAAGCTTCAATGCGATCAGCAACGGCCGTTTCCAGCTCAGCATTCCCCAAACCAAAATGTTTCAATTCAACATTGTACAAAAAAGCGGGTCCCAACATCTCGAATACTTCATCCAATGTTGGAACCCGCTGTTCATCTTTCATCGCAAATGATTGCATCTCGGCTAGCGTAAGCTCTGAAACTTTCCCCACCCCATTTGTCACCCGTTCCACAGTTTGATCATGAAAAACAACAAGGTGCCCATCTTTCGTCAACTGCACATCGAGTTCAATACCATCTGCACCTTGCTCTCGTGCTAAGGCAAAGGCCGCTAATGTATTCTCCGGTGCATCTGCACTGGCCCCACGATGCCCTAAGATAAACGGCCGTTTTTCAGGTTTCGTTTCCCAATTCATCGGCTATAACTTCACAAAGTATGATTCTGCTGCGCGATCAATGAGATCTTTGGTCAACTTTGGCTTTGTCCCTAAATAATCAGCGATATCCATCAACTGATCCAAAATATCACGAGGGTGATTCGCCCGTAGTTTCAAATTTTGTTTAATATAATATTCCTGCAACAAATATTTCACACCATTGTCGTCAAAAGGAATTTGGCGATGTTTACACACAGCCTTAAAAATATCTCTGTATCCCTCAAACGTAGGAGAAGTCACCTCAATTTTGTGTCGAATCCGCCGCAAAAACGCCTCATCTACCAAATCACGTGGTGGCAAGTTCGTTGAAAAAACAATCAGTAATTCAAAGGGCACTTCAACTTTACGCCCCGTGTGTAAAGCCAAAAAGTCAATCTGCTTCTCCATCGGCACGATCCAGCGATTCAACAAATCGCGTGGGCGCACTTGTTGCCGACCAAAATCATCAATCAGAAACATACCCCCATTTGCCTTCATTTGGAATGGTGCTTCATAAAACTTATTGATTGGATCATAAATCAACTCTAACCCATCCAACGTCAACTCACCCCCAACCATAATCACAGGTCGCTTAATCCGTACCCAACGTGCATCAATACGTCGGCTTCCCAATGTCGCTGTCGTCATTTGACGTTGCTCAACTAAGGGCACAGAAACATGGTTAATCTCATCATAAACCTTGATAATTTGACCATCGACTTCCACAGCGTGAGGGATAAACATATCATTAGTCAAAATCATCCGTCCAATGCTTTCTGCAATCGTTGTCTTCCCATTCCCTGGAGGGCCATACAAAAATATTGATTTCCCAGAATTGGCAGCTGGGCCAATTTTGTCAATCATCGATTCTTCTAAAATTAAGTGAGATAACGCTTGGCGAATTCGAGTTGGGTTTACCTTGAGGCGACTCCCCCCTTGCGCTTTTATGGCCGACACATAAACATCCCAAGGTACAGGCGCTGGGCCAACATAGGTTGTTCTTTCTAATTGTTCACGTGCACGAGCCGAGCCCTTATTTGTAATCAGATATTGATAAGTTGCTGCCCCTAACCCCCCTGAGCCCTTAACCTCACACATCTGCTCCCTTTTCAGGTAATCCATGATTGGACCAACAACAGTAGCAAACGGCAGATGCATATTTTCAGCAATATCATGCCCCGTCATCTGCCCTCGAAAATACATAAATTTCAGGGCTAAGTCTTGTAAAAACCCATTATCCAAACCTGTATCTTCGATGCTTTTAATTTGTGGTGGCGTCCAATCTAACTCAGCTAAATCAGCAGGTAAATTACCAGTCATACTCATAATATGCTCTCCATTGCGTTGTCATTCACAATAAGTCGTAAAAGCTTTACCTTCTTTCAATTTTACGTTGCGCTTTCACATCATAGCAAAACAACCGTTACTGCCATTATTTATAAGTTACTCAATCTCATGTACTTGAATCAAATTTGTGCGCCCACGTGCGCCAAAAGGCACACCTGATGTAATAACCAATTTATCTCCGATCTCCAAACCGTAAGGTTTCATTGTCTCGGCTGTTTGTTCCAACATATCATCCGTATCTTTAAAATCGGGCACGATCTTACATTCAACTCCCCAAGTTAATGACAACTGTCTTTGTGTCTTGGCTAAAGGAGAAACAGCCATGATCGGTGTTGCTGGACGATGACGCGCAATTTGACGTGCCGTATAACCGGACAAAGTTGTACACACAATAGCCCGTGCCTGTATATGCTCAGCAACATCGCAACTGGCGGCACTAATCGCATCGGATACAGACTTACTTACAGAAAGCTCTTCTCGGCGTCGATTACGCCATTCCTCATAAGGGAATGCTTTTTCGATGATTTCACCAATACTGGCCATCATCATGACGGCATCAACAGGAAAACCGCCCATTGCGGTCTCATTAGAAAGCATGACAGCATCGGTGCCATCTAATATCGCATTGGCTACATCACTTGCTTCTGCTCGTGTAGGACGAGGATGCTCAACCATACTTTGCAACATTTGGGTAGCGGTTATCACTGGCTTACCCACTTTATTACATTCACGAATAATACGTTTTTGCAAAACCGGCACTTCTTGTGGCGGCACCTCAATACCAAGATCTCCACGGGCAACCATCATACCATCTGCGATTTCCCGAATTTCTTCAAGAGCATCAATTGCCTCTTTTTTCTCAATTTTGGCAATAATGGGTATGTTGGCACCATGATTACTGATAAGTTCACGAAGTTCAAGGATGTCTGCAGCTGTTCGTACAAAAGATAACGCAACGTAGTCCAATTCTAGCTTACAGACAAGTTCTAAGTCAACACGATCTTTTTCAGTAATGCTAGATATGGGCAAATTTGTCCCAGGGGCATTTACCCCTTTCCTAGATTCCAACAAACCCGCCACGGTTGTGACACAACGCAATGTATCTTGCTTCTTTTCAGCAACTGTAAATTCAACTTCTCCATCCCCAATAACTAATCTTGCTCCAGATTGAATCGCTTCTATCAAATCGGGGTGTGGGAAGTGGATCATTGCAGGCTGACCACGATGAGGTGTTAAAACAATCTCATCGCCCAATTTCAAGTTAATACCTCCGGCTCTTACGTTGCCTAATCGCAGCTTAGGGCCTTGCAAGTCGCCTAATATGGCAAGTATTTTCCCTTCACTTGCAGCAACGTCTCTTAACATTTGTATGGTTTTGATGTGAGATTCATGGTCGCCATGCGAGAAATTGATCCGTGCAACAGTCATCCCTGCATCTAGCATGCGACTTATGATTTCTGGTTTACTTGAAGCTGGCCCGATTGTGGCCACAATTTTTGTACGAGGCATTCCTAATCCTTCAATGTTAATTTGGAATTGTGCTGAGCAGCGGAATGTTTGCAATATTGTTATTTTGTTGTGTGTGAAAGTATGTTTTTGATCTTTCTTTCACAATTTCATTCACAATGTTTGCTAAATGTGGGCATCTTGTTTTGTGAATCGAATAACGGCCGTTTGTGGGCAACAGCGTTATTTGAAACCTCTTGAGTCCAGGCGATTTTCACCTCTAATGGTACCCAAACCATAAAACCCTTTCAACCCTCAAAAGTTATCAAT
>JBNKHS010000185.1:0-8390 GCA_050290485.1 Promineifilaceae bacterium (SeqCode)
GGAACTATAATTTGTAGGCATATATCCCAAAAGAAAAGAGAAAGAGAAGAAAAATGACCCAACCAGATGCAAATAACCCTGAACCGGCGACCTTAACAGATCGTTTGCGGATTATTACAAAGCCGATTATTGATCCAATTGTGACGTTTTTTGCCAAATACAAATTATCGCCAGATGTGCTTACTGTTTTAGGAATGCTGTTTCATTTTTGGTTTGCTTATCTGATTGCCCAAAGCAACTTTCGTTTGGCAGGTATTTTGATGTTGCTGTTGGCGCCACTTGATGCGTTAGATGGTTCGTTGGCACGTAAATTGGGGCGTAAGCAAGGCGGGTTTGGCGCATATCTAGATTCAACATTAGATCGGCTGGCTGAAGTGATTTTGTTTGGTGGGTTTATTATTTATTATTATTCGTTGGGATATGAGCCGGTTGCTTCTGACTTTATTTTCTTTACTTTTAGTGCGGAAGCGATGTTGGTGATTGCGTATATTGCGATTACAGGGTCTTTGTTGACGAGTTATTCGCGCTCAAAAGCGGAATCTTTGGGTTATGAAGCGAAGGTGGGAATTGGCAGTCGGGTTGAACGCTATTTTTTGATGATTGTGTTCTTAATCTTACAGCGTCCAGACATTGCTGTTGTTATCCTTGCTATCATTACTTACATTACAGTGGCGCAGCGGATGTATACGGTGTGGGCACAATGGATTGCGGAGTTAAAAGCAGAAGAGGCAGAGCAAGTGAGCCAAGCAAAAGATTAGGTTATGCAAGAGAAAATTCAAAATTTTAATGAACGGGTGGGGATTAAACCTTACTGGTATTTGATTGTTGGGCTGTTGTTGGTTGTTGCGGTGATTTTTGTTAATCATCTTGTTACGGGATGGATGCCGAAGGCAACGGCCGTTTCTATTGGCGGCTTTTCCATATTTTGGTATGGCATTTTTATTGTCGGGGGCATCGCGCTGGGCGCATATGTTGTTTCGGATTTAGCCACGGATCGGGCTTTGCGTGAATTTAATCGTGCTGTGCCCTATAAAGTGCAGCAGCTATTGCTCGCGATTCTGAACCTACCAGAAACGATACAAGCTGCGCTGCAAAAGATAAAGATAACTACGATAGGTGATCTTTTACTGCAGTGGGGGTTTAGTCCTAAAAATTTGGGGTTGGATAAAGAAGATACGGCCGTTGTTGAGAACGCATTGCAAGAAGAGAAACGAGTCAAGCCAGAATGGTTAACCAACCCACCGTGGAAAGAGTGGAATCCTGATCATGTGTGGAATGGTCTGATTGTTTGTTTAATCTTTGGGGTCATTGGTGCGCGTCTGTATCATGTGTTGACACCATCGCCCAGTATGGCTGCGGTTGGCATTGAATCGCCTATCGATTATTTCCGAAATCCAGCGATGCTTTTTAATTTGCGTGCTGGTGGGTTAGGCATTTATGGGGGGTTGGCTGGCGGTGCTTTTGGGTTGTGGATTTATACAAGGCGCAACAACATGTCGATGTTGGGCTGGGCAGATATGGCTGCGGTTGGTGTGGCCTTGGGGCAGGTGTTTGGACGCTGGGGTAACTTTTTCAACCAAGAATTATACGGCCGTCCCACAGATTTACCGTGGGCAATTACGATTGACCCCGTGCACCGTTTAGCTGCGTATGCTGAATTTAGCACATTCCATCCTGCCTTTTTGTATGAGTCGTTGTGGAGCTTATTCGCTTTTCTCGTGTTGTACTTTTTGGCTAAGCGCCATTACAAATCATTACTTGTGGGGGAATTGACCGCACTCTATCTTATCTTCTATGCTGTGGGGCGTATTTTGTTGGAGATGGTTCGTCTGGACAGTCGTCCGATGGTTTTGGCAGGTGTCGAGCTCAATATGGCGGTGGCGACTTTTGTTTCTATCGTGATAGCTGGGTTGATGGCGATTTGGGTGATTATTCGTCGCGTGAAAAGTAACTAAAATGAGAAATAGTTATCACTTTTGTGTTATTGCACCATAATAAGATTGTCAACAAAGCGATGATGATCTAAGTTACCTTAACAAGGTGATAAAACGGATAATGAATAATGGATAATTGCCAATTATTCACTATCAATTCAAAGAGTACCTCAATCGAAGCAAAAGAATGATTTTGTGTGTCACAATTAAATAGTTCGCGGTGTTTACATGCATGGAGGGGGACGAAGGCGAGTCGTATTTTCTCGCAGGAGACCAACCATGATTGAAGCTGATAATTTAGGTAAGACGTTTGATGAGTTTACGGCCGTTCATGATTTGTCGATCAATGTCCCCGCTGGCCAACTGTTGGCATTGCTGGGGCCAAATGGTGCTGGCAAAACAACCACGGTGCGTATGATTGGCGCTATCCTCAAACCAACAACGGGTTCGGCGGCCGTGAATGGATTTAATGTTGTTAAACAAGCGGACAAGGTGCGCCGTTCTATTGGCATGCTGACGGAACAGCCTGGTTTGTATTTACGCATGTCTGGGCTCGAATATTTGTTGTATTACGGCCGTTTATATGGCATGAGCGACAACGATATCCGCAAACGGGGGCAAGAGATGTTTGCCCGCTTCGGTATGAAAGATGATGAATTCCGTCGTTTAGGCACTTATTCCAAAGGGATGCGCCAAAAGGTTGGGTTGATTCGGGCCATGCTCCATAATCCAGCCGTGCTGTTGCTCGATGAACCCACTTCAGCGATGGACCCGCATAGTGCTAAATTAGTGCGTGATGCCATTCGGGAATTACGCGATGATAAACGCACCATCATTTTGTGTACACACAACCTAGCTGAGGCAGAATCGTTGGCTGACAATATTGCCATCATTCAAAATGGTACCATCGTGGCGCAAAACACCCCTAAAGAATTAAAAGACAAACTGCTTGGTAAACCACAAATGGAGGTTCGGGTTGATAAACCTTTGAACGGTGAAGTCGCCGAATTAAGTAATTTGGTTGTGGTTGATGATGTATCCGGGAATATCATCCGCTATCGAACTGATGATCCCGACCAGATGAACCCGAAGCTGGTGCGTTGTTTGATGGAACTCGGCTTGGGCGTCATTTCATTACAAGAAGTTCCCCAAAGTCTTGAGGAAGTTTATTTGCGAGTTGTCACAGATGATTCTGGTAAGAAGTTTATTCAGGAACGGGAGGAAGCATAATGGCCGCGATAGATTTTCCCCAAACAGATGCCCGTGAAACGGTTCGGATGACATTGGTTGTTGTCCGCCGTGAAGTGCGCGACTCATTCCGTGATTGGCGCATCATCATTCCCATCTTTTTATTGACGCTCATCTTCCCGTGGATTATGAATTTTACCGCAGGGCGATTGGTTGGCTTTGTGGAAGATTATGGGGCAGAAATTATTGCCAATCAGTTGGTACCGTTTCTTTTGCTTGTGGTTGGCTTTTTCCCTATGTCCTTCTCGCTGATCATTGCGCTGGAGGCGTTTGTCGGCGAAAAAGAGCGTAAAAGTATGGAGCCGTTATTGGCCACGCCCATTACCAATCGACAACTGTACGCGGGTAAAATGATCGCTTCTTTAATTCCACCATTGATGGCCAGCTATTTTGGTATGTTGGTTTATCTGGTTGGCTTGTATCGCTCGATTCAATGGGTAGCCACGCCCACCTTATTTGCACAAACGATTTTGCTGACGACGGTGCAGGGTGTGATCATGGTTGCCGGGGCGGTGATCATTTCTAGCCAGGCGACGAGTGTGCGGGCAGCAAATTTGCTGGCTAGCTTTATTATCGTGCCTATGGCGTTGCTGATTCAATTTGAGGCAGCCGCGCTTTTCTGGGGCAATCATGACGGGTTGTGGTGGTTGATTTTGGCGTTATCAATTACGGCCGTTGTTCTGATACGCATGGGCATGTTCATCTTTAATCGGGAAGAGTTGCTCGGACGGGATATTGACCAAATTCGGCTGGGTTGGATGGCCAAGCAATTTTGGGTCTACTTTTCTGGGCAGGACGAGGTATATAAAACGTATCCCAATCCGCTTACATGGTATCGGCAAACATTTGCTATTCTGCCGCAGCTTAAATTGCCGGCGTTTGCTTTAACTGTTGCTTTAATTGGTTCGGCATTACTGGGTATTTATTTGGGCAATGTTTATATTTTGCCTCCAGAGTATCAAGCACAATTGGCTGGTGAAAATATTGTTGAGAATTTAGCAGGGTTGCAGGTATTTATTGGTGCGTTGCCCTTGTTTATCATTGCCCAAAATGTACGGGTTATTTTGCTGCAAGCGATTTTAGGGATTGTCTCTTTAGGTGTTTTGTGTGTGCTTATTTTTATCCTGCCTTGGGTCTTAATTAGCTATCTGGCTACCCAATTTTATTTTATTGGCGAAAATCCATTTTTGTTTTTAGTGGCAACCATATTGCCCCATGCTGTCGTAGAATTGCCAGCTTTACTCATTATTGCTTCGGCTGCATTACGTTGGCAAACGATCACAATTGCCCGTCCACCGAATCAAACGTTGAGTGAGGTATTCTTACTGCGCATGGCGGAATACGGCCGTATTCTCATCGCCCTTGGAATTCCTCTGTTGGTTGTAGCGGCACTGATCGAATCGTTTGTGACCCCGCAAATCGTGATGATGATTTATGGAGGTTAGCGTATAAACGTGTAGACGTGATGGATTGTGGGTGAGCAAACCCCGTACGGATCCGTTACGTCTATACGTCTTCACGCCTACACGTTTATTTTCACAGGTTAAACGTCGCCTAAACACACTCGCCCCACCATTCCCCCTCTGGTAAACTTCTGCCATGTTTGAAAAGAAAAGCACACCTTTCATTGTGGCCTTGTTTGCCCTAATTCTTGTTGTCATTGCCATCTTGCTTGGCTCGCGCCTCTACAATGGTGACAGTAGTCTATTACGCAACGTTGATGTTGATAAAGAAGAAATTACCCCCAACGCTGACGGGGATAATGATGCGACCTATATTGCTTACGAATTGTCCCGAAACGCGGATGTTTCCATTTACTTAGAAAATGAAGCTGGGGATCGCTTTTACTTCCGTGAAAATAAGCCCCGTGGGGCGGGTGGATACCGTGTGTTATTTAGCGGTGTGGTTGATGGCTATACCTTGCCCGATGAAATCGTTGAGGGAGAGATTCTCACCCGCTTATTGCAAGACGGCATATATACGTGGACGATTGCCGCAACTGACGAAGATGGCGTCGTGGAAACAGCGCAGGGACAAATCGCCATTGTCGATGCCGATACACAACTACCCGATATTCGTGAATTCACCCTTTTTCCAAAGACATTTACCCCCAATCGTGATGGGATTGACGATCGTATGAAGGTGCAGCTTTTCTTAGATAAAGACGCCGATATTCGCGTTTTTTTAGTGCAAGAGAATGGTGTTGAAGTCCCCATTTCAGAATTCGAGCAAGATATTCCTGCGGGTGAAGGTGGTTGGCATTATTACGATTATGAAGGCGGGGTGGACAATGGAGCAACGCCACCACCAGATGGGACTTATCCTGTTGTCGCCATTGCGCAAGATTTAGAAGGGCAGATAGTGCGCATCGAAGATGAACTAACGATTGCCTATGGTGGTGTACCCAGAGCCGATATTTTCCCACCACCAACAGGGAATACAGTCGATTTTGATGCAACGGCCGTTTCTGTTTGTGACACGATCTATTTTACCTTAACCGTGCGCAATTATGGCAATACACCCATTCGTACCAGTGGCCCAGCACCCGGCTTAGTTTACGATTCTGATTGGAACTACAATACAGTGGGGTGGCATACCGAATCAGGTGTTTTCCGTGTCGGGATTGGTTTTGAAAATGAGCTGACCAATTATCCATATCGGTGGGCCGTGGGTAATGTTGAAGATTTAGAAGAAATTGATGGTCACTATTATCTGATGCCCGGTGAACGGGCTGTGGTGACGGGGGGCATTCGTGTTGTCGATGTCTTTGGGGATCGCAACCCACAGCCGATGTGGGCTGGGCTGATTCACGAAGACGTTGAAGTTTCGCAATTTAATTCACGCGTTGATCCCCACGCCATTCAAGTAGATGTTCCTGATGAAGAGAACATGCCAGAGTGTGCACCGAGTGAGATTCCTGTACGCATATTAGATGAATAGCAGTTAAGAACGCTTAATTCTGGCTAAGTGTCTGCCTAAATCCATTGGCTATTACGATCCAGCAAGATACACTATCTTTCTATAGGGAGTTGCTGTGTGACGTCGCTCCCATTAATCGGGAAGATACGTATTTATGATTGATGTTGCTGTTGTAATTGTTAGTTGGAATGTCCGCGACTATTTAGTTAAATGTTTGCGTTCTGTTTATACAGAGTTTAGTCGCAGCGGATTAAATGGGGAAGTTTGGGTTGTCGATAACGCGTCTACTGATGGCACGGCCGAATTGGTTGAAAATTTATTCCCTCAAGTACATCTCATTCGCAATGAAGATAATCCCGGATTTGGCACAGCAAATAATCAGGGCATGAAAGCGGCGGCTGTTTGTGAGCCACGTTACTACTTCTTGCTCAATCCCGATACAGTGCTTCATTCAGGTTCTTTAAAAGCGATGGTCACTTGTTTAGATGAACGACCAGAAGCAGGGATGGCTGGAGCACGCTTGGTTTATGGCGACGGCCGTTTTCAACACAGTGCATTTTATTTCCCCGGCCTCACCCAACTCGCCTTTGACCTATTTAAGATGCCTGACCGTTTGTATGAAAGCCGCTGGAACGGCCGTTATCCGCGCTCATACTTCCATCGTAACAACAAACCATTCCCGATTGATCATCCTTTAGGGGCATGCATGTTGGTTCGGGCGGATGTCGCTGAATCGACCGAAGGATTTGATGAATCGTTCCATATGTATTGCGAAGAGATCGATTGGAGTTGGCGTGTACGCTCAGCCGGTTGGGAAATTTATGCGGTACCTCAAGCAGAAATCATCCATTATGGTGGCGAAAGCACCCGACAAATTCCTGCGCAATCGATCGTCAATTTGTGGAAAAGCCGTGCCCAGTTGTATCACACCATACATGGTCGTTTGCGGGTCAACCTGGCTACACGTCTTGTTACCTTTGGGATGAAGAAAAAGGCAACAAAAACGAGCGATCCCGAAATGAAACAAGCCTACGAAGAAATAACCCGCATTTGGCAATCCACCAATGGCACCCACAACACCCTCTAATGCCATCCCGCGATTAACGGCCGTTATTCTCACCCTAAACGAAGAAGAACATATTCAAGCTTGTATTGAAAGTTTGTCTTGGACAGATGAAGTTGTCGTGTTTGATTCGTATAGTAATGATGGTACGGTAGAAATTGCCCAAGAAACAGGAGCCGTCGTTTTCCAATCCAAATTTGAAAACTACGCCCAACAACGCAACGCTGCCTTACAAGCGATAGAAACGGATTGGGTTTTTTTTGTTGATGCTGATGAACGAGCCACAAATGAGCTCAAAACGGAGATTCACCAGGTTATTGCCACACGCCCTGAAATGGGGTGGTACGTGCCACGGCACAATTATATTTTTGGCAAGCTAACCCAGGGGGCTGGTTGGTTCCCAGATTACCAAGCTCGCCTATTCAAACATGACAAAGTCCATTACGAACGCCCCGTTCATGAATTAGCCGTTGTGGATGGTGACATTGGCCATTTGCAGAACCCTCTTACCCATTACAATTATCGCGATATTGAGCATTTTCATCGTACACAACGTGCTTATACAGACTACGATGCTGGTATTCTTAAACAAGATGGCATTCGCCCCAAACCCCGCAATTTTGTTCTGCAGCCATTACGTCAATTTTACTGGCGGTATATCACCCTTGATGGCTATAAAGATGGCCTACATGGTTTACGTCTTAGTATGTACATGACCTATTATGAGTGGGTGAAATATCGCAAATTGGCACGACTATGGAAACATTGAATGCATCAAACCTGCTTTGATCAGCATTATTTGCCCATTTTGTTTAAACTCGAGCCGCAAATTTTCCCCATTTTCTAGAATCTACATAATTTTAGTACCATCGTAATAATGGTTACATAATGATGAACCATTATAATTTCTCCTAACCTAATTCACTCCCCAGCGTAGATAACATCGAAACACGTTGGCTTATCCATTTAATTGCATACATTATCAAAACCTCGATCAGGCATGGTTTGAATTAAATATTTAAACAATGGCCTACCCCTTAAGGAGAAAGAAATGAAACGACGAACTGGAGTTGCATTGATAAATGCAGGGTTATTTTTGCTTGTTTATGCGCCAAGTTTGTTTGCACATGGCGAAGACAACAACCCTGTAACAGTGACCCGTTCCGATTGGATAGCTCAGATTCCAATGGTATTTGTGATGCTGGGGGTTACCCTCTTAGTCAACT
>JBNKHS010000186.1:0-8369 GCA_050290485.1 Promineifilaceae bacterium (SeqCode)
TGCATGAATCTCTGGGTCAGCGATGGCGAAGTAGTCACACAACAGATTGAGACAAGCGTGTCCTCTGGTATCGACTGTTTTTGGCCGCCCGCGACGGCTCTTTCGTTCAGGCCAAGGCACAACTTCAGGCTTGGATCGATGAGGCAGGAAACAGATGTGCCTATTGCAGAGGGGACAATCTTCTGGAGATTTAGGTTTGAGGTTGCGTGGACCACGTCGTCGACGAAAAAAGTCTTGTAACCAGCGGCGAATTTTACGGCCGTATTTCAACCAGATAATAATCGCAAAACAAACGAGCAGGAAAACAACAATTTCGAGGAATGTCAGATTGAACGTCATGTGCTAATCCGGTAAAATTGAGAATCGAAGCCAGAATTTTACCGAATCAGCAAAGTTAATTCATCAAAATGGGTCCAAAGCGAGAAGAGGCGAATTATCCATGTTTCGCAGAGTACCACCCTGATTTGAGAAGACCGTTAAAATGGATATTCATTCAATATATTATTCTGTTTCTGGAATTGAGCTATTTATACCGTGTAATGTTTTGGGCTCATCATAACGTCCATCTAGTTCATCGACCTCTGTCCCTTCCCACACCTTTACACCATTGCTATAAGCTGCACGACCAATCATGTGGGCCGAAACAGGTGCAGTGAGAAAAACAAAAATGATAGTCGCGATGGCCCGACTTGTGACATCTAACTCGCTAAAGTATACGGCCGTTCCCAATAAAATAAGGATCAACCCCAACGTTGCTGCCTTCGTCGAAGCCGACATCCGCAAATAGACATCAGGCATACGTAATAGGCCAATGCCGGCAATAAAAATAAAGAAAACACCAAAAACAATTAATATTGTGCCAATTAAATGGGACATAATTTACTCTCTTAAATCAACAAAATAGGCAAAAGCAATTGTGCCTAAAAATGAAATTAAAGCCAACACAGTTGCGACGTCTAAAAGAACGGGCTGATCTTCAATGATGGCGTAGACAGCAGCAACGGCAATTCCGACGGTTGTCAGCAAATCCAGGGCGACAACACGGTCCGGGAGGCTGGGTCCTTTGCTAAGACGAATAAATGCCAACGCAACAGTGAGCATTAACAGCGTTAGGGCCATAATAGCAACGAACTCCGTTGTTTGGTCGACTACTAATGATGTGGATATTTCATTTATAAAATTCATTCGGCGATCTCCAAAATGCGGCGTTCAAATCCATCCTTGATACTTTTACGGAATGATTCGACATCGCCAACATCCATCGTGTGTACATACATCGTGGTGCGATCTGTAGACACATCCAGTGTCAATGTCCCTGGTGTTAATGTAATTAAGTTGCCCAACAGCGTAATGGTCGCATCCGATTTAACATCGAGGGGAATGGCTACAACTGCTGGATGTAGATTCATGTTTGGGCTCAACACTTTGAACGCTACGCGTAAGCTAGAGACAACCATCTCCTTTAGAAAGAAAAGCGTAAAGATGAGGCCCAAACGTAAATTTGTAACATAACGTGTCGCCGCTTTTGAATGTTGCGTCAGTTGTAGAACGAGATAAGCAAGAACAAAGCCAATAACAAAATTCCCAGCTTCGTAATTACCAGTTAGCGCCACCCAGGCAATAGCGAGTAGTAGATTAAGTAGTAACATTAGCGTAATTCTCCTACGGCCGTTCCTAAAACGGTCTCCACATACAAGCTAGGATCGAGCAGTTGCTCCGCTGCTTGCATTGCAACATCAAAGAAAAATTCTGCACCAAATCCAATAATGATAGTGCAAGTTGCCAATAAGATGACGGGTGCAAAACGTAATATCCAGGCTGCATCAGTTGGCTTGGCCGGCAATGGTTTCACATACGCTTCAGGTTGTTTTTTCCAATAGGCTTGCGTCCAAATTTTAGTCATCGAAAATAGCGTTAACAAACTAACGGCTAATGCTGTGACGACAATGAGATAAGAACGTGCTTCCAGACCAGCCTGAATTAGGGTGAACTTTGCCCAGAATCCGGAAAGTGGTGGAATCCCTGCTAGTGACAACGCTGAGATGAGGAAGAGCAATGACAGGAAAGGCAAGCGTACATAAATGCCGCCAAGCTTCTTCAATTCATACGATCCACCAACCCACTCCGTAATGCCACTAATCATGAACAGGTTGGTTTTGACGATGATGTGGTGGATGATGTAAAAGATGGCACCAGCAATGGCCAACGGGGTGAACAAAGCCAATCCCATAATCATGTACCCAATCTGGCTGCTGATGTGGAAGGAGAGAATACGGCGATAATGATTTTGGGAGGCTGCGCCCAAAACCCCTGTCACCATGGTCAATCCGGCAAGTACCAAGATAAGGGTGTTTGTGTATGCTGTGTTTTGCGTAAACATAAGGGTGAAAACACGCATGATGGCGTAAACGCCTACTTTGGTTAACAATCCGGCGAATATGGCGGAAACGGCCGTTGGTGGGGTATGGTACGCAGCCGGTAACCAGGTAAACAATGGGAACAAGGCCGCTTTGATGCCAAAGGCGATCAGGAACATCATCGCCAAGGTTGTGACGACGCCTACAGGGGCAAACTGCAAGCGCACAGCCAAGTCAGCCATATTTAGCGATCCGGCCACACCATACAAAATCCCAGCCGAGACCAAAAAGATAGCCGAGGCCATCAAATTGAGTGTGACATACTTAATTGCCCCCTCCAACTGTCGCCGTTCACTGCCCAAGGCCAACAAAACGAAGGATGAAATAAGCATTACCTCGAACCAGACATATAAGTTAAAAATATCACCAGCGAGGAAGGATCCACAGACACCCATTAACAAGATGTGGTAAAGTGGGTAGAATCCTAACTTTTGCCGTTCAAGACTGATATTGGGCATTGCGTAGAGCCCAACAGAAAAGCCCATCAATGCGGCTAGCATCAACATAATCGCGCTGAACAAATCGGCGTAAAGGGTAATACCAAATGGTGCTTCCCAGTTCCCAATTTGCACAGCTTGTGGGCCATATAAGTAAACCGCTCTAAATAAAGCAATCGTGACGATCATGAGCGTTACAGAACCAATCATGCTCATGATGCGCTGCAGCTTACGGCTGCGCCAACCCAGCACGGCAAAAATCCCGGTGATGAACGGTGTAAGGATAGGTAGTATTAATAAAAAGTTGATACGTATCATGATTTATCTGTCCGCTGCTGTAAGTTGATCGATGTCGTCTGTGCCGATGCGTTGATAGACGTGCTTGATGAGAACAATTGCAAATGCTTGGGCACCAAAGCCGATGACAATAGCGGTCAAGATCAGGGCTTGGGGCAATGGGTCGGCAAATGGTGGTGTGAGAACTTCGGCATCTTCGGGAATAAGCGGGGCGCTGCCACGCACAAGATCACCCATCGAAAAGATGAGCATGTTGGCTGCGTGCCCAATTAGCGCCAGTCCGATAATCAGTTTGACCAGGCTGCGCCGCATGATCATGTAAACGCCAGCGGCAAACAACGTGCCGACAATGATTGCAAGTATAATTTCCATCAGTCGTACTCCTCTTCTGCCATATCTTCTTCAGCAACCGTTAAGATGATTAGCATCATGACCCCGATGACAGTGATGTAAACGCCAAGATCAAAAAATAAGGGTGTCCCTAATTTGCCGACAGCGGGATAAACGGTTTTTCCCCAAATGGCGGTCAAAAAAGGTTCTTGGATAAGAATGGGAGCGAGGAGGCCACTGGTAACGGCAATTAACAGCCCCACTCCAATCAACATTAAAGGATCAAAGGTAAGGACGCGGCGTGCTTCGGGCATCCCATAAGCAAAACCGTACAAAGCAAAAGCGGCTGAGGCGACCAGTCCACCAATAAACCCACCACCAGGATCATTGTGCCCGCGCAGTAAAATAAACACCGAAAATAGAAGCATTAGCGGCAATAAATAACGTGTAGCTGTTGTTAAAATTAAAGATCTCATTAAGAATATTCTCCAGGAATCCCTATCTGAACTAGGGTTGATTTTCTTTTTCTGCAATGCTTGTTGTTAGGGGCGGTGCTCATGTTTCTTTTTCCCATTTTGTTTAGGGCGTGACTTCAACAGAGAGTACACACCGATGGCAGCAACTGACAGTACCGTAATTTCAACCATGGTGTCGAAGCCACGAAAATCAACGAGGATGACATTTACAAGGTTGTGCCCTTTTGCCAATTTATAAGAGTTCTCTGCAAAGTAGTTGGTGAGAACAGATGAACTGGATACGGTTTGTTCTGCCAGCGTAATTCCTGCCATGAGCAAACCTATGGCGATAGCAATGAATGCATCACGTGTGCGTGTTTTTTTCGAGCTAAATCTTTCAAATCGTGGCAGACGGTAGAACACCAGAACGAATAAAATAACGGTTAATGTTTCGATTGAGAACTGTGTCATTGCCAGGTCTGGGGCACTAAATAAGATGTAGAAGACAGCAATGCCGTACCCAATCACCCCGAGCATGGCAACGGCCGTTAAACGAGACTCAACACGAACAATGGTTACAATGGCAGCAAGAATGACAAGCGACAAAATCGCTTCGTGCAAACGCACACTAGTTAATTCTAAGTTGCTCCAGTTAACGGGACCAAGCAGAATAAGAGTGCCTCCAACCAATAGTAAGAAAGTAACCATCACATACATTAGGTAGTAGCGCAGCTTCCCGTTTTGGTAGATTCTGGTGAAAGCGCCAGCAAATGCTAGGGTTCCGTCGAGCAGCCATTGATACCAACGTTCGGGACCTAATTTGGTGATGGGTAGTGAATTTTTGGCAAACGCTATTTGTAACCGTTTGTGGATGGCAAAAAAGCCGAGGCCGCCAAGCAATGTGATTGCACTCAAACCTAACATGGGTGTAAGACCGTGCCATAACGCCAAATGGAGATCAACTTCTTTTCCATAGACAGAAGACACAGCAGGTGATAACAAATCGCCATTGATAAATTCGGTAGATACAGCAATGCCGAATAGCAAACCGACGATACCCAGCAACACCGGCCCGAGCCACATGGCGAATGGTGTTTTGTGGTGTGGTTTGGCATCTGTTTGCGCACCGAAAAACGGCCGTATCAATAAAATTGCCGCGGCTGTAACCATCAAAATGTTGGTAAGTAGCAAAATACCCAAAAGCAACAATGAGTAGCCTTCGTATTCTAACGCAGTTTCATACATCAGCTCTTTGCCCACAAATCCAAGCAAGGGGGGGATACCCGCCATCGAGAGCGTGGCTAACAGCACCCCCACAAAAGTAAAGGGCATCAAGCGGCGTAAGCCACCCAGTTCACGAACATCCCGTGTACCTGTTTCATGGTCAATGATGCCCGCCGCCATGAATAAGCCACCTTTGTACAAAGCATGGATGAGCAAAAAGAGTACGGCCGTTTCCAGAGCCAACTTTGTGCCAATACCAATCAACAAAACGAGCGTACCTAAGGCACTGATTGTCGAATAGGCAAGCAGCGCTTTGAGATCTGTTTTTTGCCAGGAGAGCCATGCCCCTAGCAAGGCCGTAATTGCTCCGGCTGTTGCTAACATGACCAACCACTCATTCGTACCACCTAAGGTTGGGTTGAGACGCGCTAGCAAATAGACTCCTGCTTTAACCATTGTGGCTGAATGCAAATAGGTACTGACTGGTGCCGGGCCGGCCATCGCGTTGGGTAGCCAGAAGTGGAATGGAAATTGAGCTGATTTGGTAAAAGCCCCAATCAAAATCAAAATCAAGATGGGCAGGTAGAAACCACTCTCCATAATGACTTCCCGTTCAGCTTGAATTTGTTGAAAAGATGCCGTGCCTGCTACGGCCGCTAAGATAATTAACCCGGCCAACATCGCTAACCCACCAGCGCCGGTGACCAATAAAGCTTGTAACGCTGATTTCTGTGAATTCTCCTTTTCATGGTAAAAACCAATCAAAAAGAATGAAGAGATGGACGTTAGTTCCCAGGCAATGAACATGAGGAACACATTGTCGGCCAATACCAGTACCAACATGGAGGCCATAAATATTAAGATGAAGGTATAAAACCTACCTAGCTGGGCATGGCCTTTCAGGTAACTGCTGGCATAGATGATCACTAGCGCCCCCATGCCACTGACAATGAGCGCCATAAATAAGCTCCAGCCATCCACAACAAAGCTAAGGTTGACGTGAAGACTGGGAACCCACTCAAAAAATGCGACAACAATCTGCCCAGAGGCAACATCGTCGATGAGAGTGGCAAAGTAGATAAAAAGTGCGAATGGTAACAAAGCGATGATCCAGCCTGTTAAATCACGTAGTTTTTTGTTGAGCCAAGGTGCCACTATTGAAAGTGTGTAACCAGACAACAATACTGGTATGAGCCCTTGGGCTATGGTTGCATCATGCATGAATGTTTCCTTTTGATTGGCATACAGCATAAGCCATCAATTTATAAATATACAAATCGTTAAAGACCTGTCCTTTATCATCTACAACCGCAATAGCTTCTAGATTAAACGACATCAATTTTTTGATAGCATTCGTTACTGATGTTTGAGGTGAGATATGCATCTCATGGCTATTGGGTAAGGCTAAATTCTGGGCTGTGCGGGCACGTGCCAGACGCCATAATCTGCGATCTGTTACTTTTTGGGGTACAGGCAGCAATCATATGTGCATCAGTCCCCAGATCAACATTTCTTTGGGATCGATGACCCCTGCGAGAATTTCGTCTTCATCTGTTAGAAAAACAGCGGCACCTTTTTGTGTTTTTATTTGGGATCGTTCCAATACTTGCTCCAGTGCTGTTTCTGGGGAAACGAGCAAAGCGCGCAGTGGAAAATCATTACAAATAGCAGACACTGGTAGACTGTGCATAGAAAATCTCCTTTTCCGAATTGGGCCCTCTTAAGTGGAGAACGATTAAACAAATTAGAATCTTATTTGTACCCCTGAAAGCAAATTCTGGGAAGCGGCTTTAACATTAAAATCATTTCGAAATTTACTAATAAAAAAATAGTAACATTTCAGGTGTGAGATGAGTGTGTTGGTTACCCTGTCCATCCACCTAGAATTATTCAGCCTCAACATTGAAAATTAAAAATGTCTACCTACAATTTGGAAAAAAATCGGACTATTTATCTTAAGCTCGCTCGACTACCTTATTGTTTTCTCTATCAAAGAAACCTAAATCAGACTTTGAGGGGACAAAGTCAATCAATGATTCGTTATTTGTTTCAATTCGCTTCGTTAATGGTAACTGGTCTTGGTGATGCAATCCACCTAGAACTAGAATTGGTTGTGACTTAACAGTTCTGACCGGTCTGACTTGATTCAATTGGATACCATCTTCAAATCGCCCAGGTATCCTCTGCTCAATGCCTTGATGAGCACGTTTGTTGTTGTAATAAACCGTGTATTCATTCAAGGTTCTCTTCAACTGATATCGATTCAAGTGGATTCTCATCTGCCATCAATTTGATGATCTCAATGATTTCTTTGGAAGTCGTTTGCCTTGTTTTCCCCTTCAGTCGTGATTTCCTTCGCCAGTGGATTCGAAATAAATCTCGATGCCATCTGAGTAATGTCTCTGGTTGAACGATATGCAAAGCCGACCGCCAACATCGGGTCAATCGAGTAAATAATATCAATCTAAGCCGGTCGCTATTGTTTAACTTCGGCCTTTTAATTTGTCAATTCAGGACGATCAACTGCTGCCAAAGAAGCGCATTTTCAGCTATCAAATCACCTCGACTACGAGGCAAGTCTAAGGTATCGACAATAATTTTGGTCGTTGTTGGTTGCGACCAATTCTTGAGTTCTTTCTTGGTTTTGGTAATGAATATCAACCAATAAAGGAAAAGGAATCAAAGCATATTGTTATGAAATCCAGATTAAAAGAAGTTAGATCTCATGTTATCTGAAAACTATCTTATTCCACTTTTTCTCGACTAAATCACTTTTGGATGAGTTGGGTAGCCAGCACAGGGAGCCTAATTAGCAGGCTGCATATGCGTAGCTGTGATGCAGGCCGTTTAGCATGGGTGTAGCCATCACTTCCCCTTTGACTTGGTTGGAAAGCTTCAACCTTGGCTGATTGAACTTCGCCGGAATCTTTTGCTTGATACCTTGATGGGCACGATGCTTATTGTAGTATGCAACATAGGCCGTGACGATGCGTTTCAGTTGATATTGGTTGAAGATGAGGAAGTGATCGAGGCACTCCCGTTTCATTGAGCCGATCAGTCGTCACATTGGGCATTGGCTTTTGGAGCCTGGAAAGGCGTTTTCGACCAAGTCGGTCCCCGACGCTTCGGATCTCACCAAGGTGATTCGCGCTTTTGGCCCGGGAGGGGAGCTGTCCAAACCGACCTCCCCCTTGTTTACCGACGGCTAT
>JBNKHS010000187.1:0-8354 GCA_050290485.1 Promineifilaceae bacterium (SeqCode)
TTCACTATCAGAGGCTGTGCGTAAATGGTGACCTTTAGCCATCAGCGCCAGCTGCGTTTGCTGATAATCGTAAAACTCCCCGTTGCGCGCTACCCACAGCGAACCATCTTCATTAGGTATGGGTTGTCTACCCCCAACTAGATCGACAATACTCAAACGAGCTTGTCCTAGCGCTATGTGCGCATCTTCATAAATGCCAGCTTGTTCCGGCCCACGATGGCGCAACTGCGACAACATCAAGCGAATATCTGGGCGTTGATCATCGTGCTGGTTGGTTAAATTAAATATGCCTGCAATCCCACACATCGTTTATGCCACCATCACCTTTTCGGCATTGAGCAATTCATACCGTGCCATCTCACGCAGTTTGGCGTGCAGCACTTTGCCATTACTGTTCAACGGCAATTGATCGACAAAGCGCACTTGTGTCGGCGCGACAGGTCGTGCCATCTGTTGACGACAATGAGCAATAATTGCCTGTTCTCCCAGATATGCATCAGGAGCAAGCACAGCGTAAACACGCACCGCTTCGCCTCTTTCGGCATCGGGTACGCCAATTACGGCCGTTTGCACAACCTCTGGCAACTGCATGACAACTGACTCAATTTTATGGCTGCTCACGCGCATCCCGTTGGGTTTGAGAATATCACTCTCACGATCCACGATGTAAATAAAACCGTCCTCATCTACCGTCGCTAAATCCCCTGTCTGTAACGCACCAGCGATAAATTTTTGGCTCGTTGCTTCAAGATTGCCTAAATAACCAAGCGCGATATTAGCACCTCGAGCCACGATCTCGCCCGTTTCCCCAACTGCTACAGGATTTCCACAAGAATCGACAACTTGCAGTTCCACACCGGGAATTCCTTTGCCGATAGACCCTAATTTTTCAGGTAACAAGTGAGGAGGGAGATAAGAAAGGCGTGCCGTAGCCTCAGTTTGACCATACATGATAAATATTTCCGCTTGGGGTAATGCTTCGATCAATTCGGAGATCAACACTGTAGAGAGATAGCCACCAGCTTGCTGCACCTTTTTAAGCGTGGGAAGCTCGCGGCGCACGAAAGTACTGTTGCGCAGCAAGGTATGATACATGGAAGGCACACCAGCAAATCCGGTACATTCCGTTACTTCCATCATATTGAGTACTTTTTCGGGAAAAGCAAAATGATTGTTGAGTACGGCCGTTCCGCCAGCTCGTAAATGCGTATGCAGCAGAGACAATCCAAAGCAGTAATAAAAAGGCATCGCCACCATGATCCGTTCATTAGATGACAAGTCCAAATAAGAGATGATCGACTCTGTATTAGCAATCAAGTTTTGATGAGAGAGCTGCACCAACTTTGGTCGAGAGGTTGTTCCCGACGTAAAGATTAAAACCGCTTCTGTAGTTGGCTTGTCAATTGGATGAATTGGGACCTCTACCACCTCATCAAGCAAATATTGGTCTTCAACAATGAAGGTCAGATCATGGGTAAGCGAATCAGGGATGAAACGACGGGCCCGCTTTTGCAAACAAACAACACGACATCCGGTAAGCTGCAAAACATACGCCAACTCTTCAGGTTGAATGGAAAGAGGCAAAGGAACTGCTACCGCACCAATAGAAATGGTGGCTAAATAAGCAGTCACCCAAAATGGAGAATTGGCACTTAATAAACAAACTCGATCGCCAGCTCTCACGCCAGCTTGCATGAGTTGATATGTCATCTGATTTACAGCATCGCGCAAATCATCATATCGAATTTGTTCTTTTTCAGTTATGAGTGCAATTTGATCGCTTGCACCCTTTTCTAGTAAATAATATGCAAAATTCATCCTTCATCCACCAAGTACAACAAGGCAACAAAATATTCCTATACAATTTCAATTTATTACATGTGGAATCGGGTTGAGGCTGCAATGTGAAAGAGAAAAAGTGTTTGAAATAAAGAAGTATGACTTCTCCTCTTTCATGTAAGTAACTGGCAATTTTGTTAGATCCCATTTAGGGAAATTTTCTGCCGATTACAAAATTATTCATTTTTGCAGTTTACTAGAGGTAAAATAGAGGATGAATCTTACACAAGCGGTTACGGCTCCCCACCTAATTTAACGTCTACGACGCGTTGCCTCGTATTTTTTCTTTATTTCGAGAAGATTTTCGTGGCGCTTCATGAATTTTTTAGCTGGATTTCCCACATAGATCCACCATGGCTCACAATCTCGCTTGACAAAAGTGTAGGCACCGATTGCAACACCTTCCCCCACAGTTACATTAGGCATAAGCGTTGAATTTGTACCAATAATGACATGTTGTCCTACTCTGACAACACCTGTGGCATATTTAGGTTTAAATGCCATAGGAATGGTAGGATTGGTCATTGATTGCCCAGAGTAGTCGTCAGACTCGCTATATATCGCCACGCGATCTGATATACCTGCGTAATCTTCGATCTCGATGCCAAAACGGCCGTATAATCCTGTAAATGGTCCAATATGAACATTGTTACCAATAGTAACTTTTTCCTCCTCAGCCACCAGAACAACATAATCATCAATAATCACGTTATTGCCAAGGAAAATATTTTGCGGGGTATAAAATTGCACCGTATTTTTGACCAATACATTTCTACCTATCCCCCCTAATCCAATTTCTTTAAGTTCTTTGAGCATGTAAAATTGAGACATTCATTAATCCTTATCATCAAAAATGAGGGGAATTCCCCCACTATATTTTGGGCTTTTATATTGCATAAATCAATGCCCAAATGTAATAAAAACACCTTAAGATCAGCCCTAATATTTCAATTTGTGACCCTGCTCACGGAATAAATAAACAAATAATGAATAATGAGAAGCGTGTATAGTCTTGAATGGTCAAGAAAACCAACCACGATTCACGATTAAAGGAGTACTTTATGAAACTATCTGCCCAAAAATTAAATAAAATCATTATTTTGAGCTTTTTGATAACGCTGTTGTTGGTTGCTTGCAATTCGGCAGCAACGAATGAAAGTGAACCTTCTACGGCAAATGAGCCGCTCACTGAAGAAAATGAACCGGAAACGGCCGTATCTGAAGAAGAACCTTCCCCAACTAATCTGCCACCTACAAGCACACCCTTACCAGAATCGATAATTGAAGAAGTCGATGAAACAGCAGGCAATGAGGAAACTGAAATGGAAAAAGATGGGCAACTCACTTTAGAGGACGGCACCATTGTCTTTACGACAGATGATCGCGCCACGGGCTTAAAATCACTGACTTCATCATGGAACACCAATTGGAATCGGCGTACCATAGCAACCGATGAAATTTTATCCGGCGGACCGCCCCGCGATGGCATTCCGTCGATAGATGATCCCCAATTCATTAGTCAAGATGAGGCCACAGAATGGCTAGCAGGTAACGAACCTGTCGTTGCTGTAGAGTTTAATGGAGATGCACGTGCTTACCCTTTACAAATTTTAACCTGGCATGAAATTGTCAATGATACCGTGGGCGATATCCCTGTCATTATTACCTTCTGCCCACTATGTAACTCCGCCATTGTTTTTGACCGCACGTTGGAGGGTGAACCTGTCGAATTTGGGACATCTGGATTGTTGCGCAATTCAGACTTAATTATGTATGACCGCAAGACAGACAGTTTGTGGCAGCAATTCACCGGAGAGGCCATTATTGGCGATGCCGTCGGTACGACATTAACTTTCCTCCCTTCCTCACTCATCAGCTTTGATGATTTTAGAGCAGCTTACCCTGAAGGAACGATTCTATCTCGCGATACAGGCATGGCAAGAAGTTACGGCCGTAATCCTTATGCAGGCTACGATGAAATTGGCAATAATCCTTTCCTATTTCGTGGAGACCTTGATGAACGGCTGGCCGCTGTCGAGCGCGTCGTTACCATCTCTTTAGATGACAATATCGAGATTGCCTATCCATTAACCACATTATCTGAAATGGGAACCATCAATGACACACAAGGTAATATTGACCTCGTTGTTTTCCACCTACCTGGCACAAGCAGTGCGCTTGGAGCTAGCGTTATTGCTGATGCGGAAGATGTGGGAGCAACAGGTGTTTTCAATCGTCATATTGATGGCCAAACTTTAACCTTTTCTCGCGAAGGAGAAAGCTTTGTAGATATGGAGACGGGTACAACGTGGAACATTGTTGGCTACGCTGTTGATGGAGAACTTGCAGGAACACAACTTGCACCGATTGTGCATGGGGATCATTTTTGGTTCTCGTGGGCAGCCTTCAAACCAGACACGATTATTTATCAACAATAATGGCTTGGCTATACAAAAAACCTCCAAAGTTTTTGAAACCTTGGAGGTTTTTTTGTAGCTCTATTTAATAACGCCCAACATCAGGATCAATTTCAACGGCATAGGCTTCGATGCCACCATCCAAGTTGAACACATTGGTCCAGCCCTGTTGTTGCAGCCAAGCGGTCACTTGCGCACTGCGTCGTCCCGTATGACACATCACAATAACCTCAGTTGCTTTATCCGCAATTTCATCGGGAATGGCGTCTAATTTTTGTTCTGCTAACAAGCTTAAGGGCAGCAAGGTAACACCTTTACCCACATCTGCAAATTGCAGTTCATGTTCTTCACGTACATCAAGTAAAACAAAATCTTCGTTATTCTTTCTTTTTTCAGCCAAGGTCTGCACAGAAATTTCTGGTACACCATAAGGATTTGGCATAAGGGTTCTCCTTTGAAAATAATTTAACGCAGAGGCACGGTTACGCAGAGGGAAAGTGGAAAATCTACGGTCATTCGGTCGTAAATCTACGTTAGTATAGATATATAGACAAGATGTTAGCTTCGCAATGCAGCTAGGAAAACAAGCACCCAACCAGCCAAAAAAGCAACACCACCAATGGGAGTAATTGCCCCCAACCATTTCACTTGAGTAAACACCAATAGGTATAAGCTCCCTGAGAAAACAAAGATACCAACGAAAAAGAGCCAGCCTGCCCAATTAATCCAGTTTGAGTTGTATTGGGTGCTTAACCAAGCAGTAATCAGCAAGGCTAACGCATGAATAATGTGATAACGAACGGCCGTATCATAAGTTGCTTCTAAATCAGGGAAGCGTTCAAAATAAGAGGCCAAGCCGTGGGCACCAAATGCACCCGCGCCAACCCCTAAAAACATCAAGGCCGCTCCCATCATTACAAAAGTTTTGTCCATAAAAGATTTCAATGCTCCTAAATCATTTTAGCTAAGTGATTATATGTCAGAGTTAGGGGGAACCAAAAAAGATTTATTAGAAATGTAAGAATTGTCAGACGGGGTGTTACCAAATTGTCAGGCATCGTTCATATGGCAAAAGCAAATACAAGGTAAGCTATAGGCATCCAGTTAGAAGTATTACGCAGAGTTTGGTTTTGGTAAAGAATGATGTTAGAAGAGAGGGATCAGATGTACGGTTCTATTGCCACAAAATTGTCCGATGCAGTTGCACCACCTAAATTAGATGCACATTTATCTTGTAGTTTGCCCAATGGCTTATTAAAAAAAATCCCCTTGCAAGATGAAACCACTTTTGTTGGCGACAACGATAATTGCTACTTAGAACAGGTCAAAGATAAAGCACAGGCAATTATTCGTCGCGCACGTAAACGGTATTATTTACAAGTATTGGAGGCGGGGACACAAACGTACGTTAATCGTCAATTGGTTAAAGATGCTTGTAGTTTGAAGCATGGAGATTTAATTCAAGTTGGGGATTTCTTTGCAGTTTATTACACCGAATCAAACGTTACAGCTTGATTTACGATTCGTTCTCAAAGCTGTCGGAGTCCCAACGCATGGTAGGAGGCTCTTCAATAGCAGGGCCTTCACCTGCGGCCAAACGATCTAGCCAATCCAGTTTGGATTCATCCAATGATGGTTCAGGTAAATATTCAGCATAAGCATGGCGCAGATGCGGTCTTTCGCGAATCACTTCGACAATTAAATCTGTTAAACGGCCGTTTCGTGCCATCAAACCAACCAACGACGTCGCCTTATCAGATAAAGTCTTGCCACCTAATCCATCATAGGTAACATCCAAGCGCCGACAAAGTGCCTGCAATTCTTCTGCACTAAATACATTCACCAAATCATCTCTTAACTGTACACGATCCATTTGTCTACGATTACCCCAGAAATTGCATTTCCATTAAATAGCTGTCTATTATCTTTTCTTAAAGACAACTGCAAAATAGTATAGCGGATTCCCTATTTCATTAAAACCAAAGAGCCGTTAATAATTTCAGCTTAAATATTCCCATCTAACCAGCGACTCAATTTTTCCCAATTTGGGGGTTGCGTTTGTGTCAACGCGTTTTGTTCAGCAACAATATCATACACCACGTGATGGCGTTCAATTTGCCAGCCATACGCTCGATTCCAGGTCAATAAGCCATAACGGGCTCGTGTATCCCCATCTTGGGGCAAACTAGTGGCACTAATGTTGGCTAATGTTATCTCATCGACCTGACGCACATTGGGGAAGTGCACATGCCCAAAGGCAATGATGCCCACATTTGTTTTTGCCAATAACGGCCGTATCTCCTCATCAGATTGTTCATTCCTAACGACCCCAACACGACGCTCTTGTTCCTGCGCAGTTGGGAAAATCGGCGCGTTCACATCTTTTGGATTGGCATGCGCAATCAATAAATCATCTTTTGCTTGCGTTGATGGCGAAAGCCGATGGGCAAACGGCAAACTTTGTAACCAAGTTAAATCATCCTCCGACATCCGAGACTTGGCCCAGGCGACTGAATCTTGCAAGTATTGAATATGCGCCTGCTGCTTTTCATTCATATCAGCTTGCATTTGTGGCAGCTGCCATAACCATTCATCGGTATTCCCATAAACCGGCATAATGTTTTGGTATTCACGCAACAAGGTGATGGTAGCATCAGGACGTGCTCCAAATAAACACAAATCACCTGCAAAGTAAATAAAATCCACATCTTGCTTTTCAATATCAGCAAGGACGGCCTCCATAGCGGTTAAATTGCCATGAACATCTGAAAAAATTGCTACACGCATACAACTTCCCTCACTTTGGTATATGACGTTTATCCATTGGCTTCCCTACGTTTTAACCTCAATTTATACAAGCATCATAACACAGGGTTATAATGCTGACGATGAAAAGATTCCTGCAATTTGTAATTTCACTCGCTGTATTAGCCATCATCTTAGTATTCGTCGTTCTCCTCACTTTCCGCTTTTGGGGCGGTCAATTGCCGACCAGAGTCAAACTCTATTTGCCAGACCCCATGCTCGCTCAAATCACAACGCCCATTCCCACCGCCTTGCCCGCACCAGCAGTGATGGCCGAGATCACAATGGTACCTATTATTTTGCCCACAGAAACGGCCGTAAATACACAACTAGCCAACATCGGTACGCAACCAACAGCAACAAAATCTTCAATCTCCGATCTCCAATCTCCTACCCCGACACCCTTGCCCCCAACATTAACGCCAACACCCTCTCCCACACCGTTGCCACAAACAGCACGCATCGATGATATCACCATTTTGCCCCAAAAATTTAATAATTGCGGTCCAGCAAACCTCACCATAAATTTGACCCATTACGGCCTTGAAGCAGATCAACTAGAAGTTGCGGCAACAGTCAAACCTCATTACGACGACCGCAATGTTTCTCCTTGGGAACTCGTTGATTATGTCAATATGAATACGCCGTTACAAGCAAGTGTATTCCATGGCGGTGATCTTGATACCTTAAAACAACTTCTCTCTGCGGGATTTCCCGTAATTATTGAAAAAGGGTTGGAACATGATGGTTGGATGGGTCACTACCTAACCATAGTGGGATATGATGACACTGCGCAAACATTTCTAACTTTAGATACGTTTTTAGGCCCTTGGGATAGTAGTGGTCTGGCAGAAAGCTACGATTTCATTGAGACACACTGGCAACATTTTAACTACACATTCATCATCGTTTATCCTACCGAACAGGTTCCGTTTGTTGCTCAAATTTTAGGGGACCGTTACCTAGATGAGTTACAAATGTGGCAAAATACGGCCGTTCGTGCCCAAGATGCCATCAATCAAAACCCCGAAAATGCTTTTGCCTGGTTCAATCTCGGCAGCAGTCTTACACACCTTGCCCAATTAACTGATGATCCTACATATGCGCAAAACGCAGCCTCAGCTTTTGATCAAGCACGAACGATTGGGTTGCCTTGGCGTATGTTGTGGTATCAATTTGAACCGTACGAAGCGTATTTGTTAAACGGCCGTTATCAAGAAGTAATCGACCTAGCCAATGCTATGGTGCAAAACGGAGGTGGGTCATTTGTCGAAGAAACCTACCTTTATAAAG
>JBNKHS010000188.1:0-8323 GCA_050290485.1 Promineifilaceae bacterium (SeqCode)
CTCTTCCGATCTAAAAAGCGAAAAAACACACAACGCAAAAATAGCGCATAATAGAGTAATATTCAATTTTGTTTTCATGGAAGACTCCCAAAATGTTAAATTTTTCTGAAAATAAATTCTAATCAAGACCCCCTTTTAGGCAAGTTACTTTAATCATTAATTTTTGATAATTGCTAACTTATGAACACTTCTTTTAAATTCTTAGATCTCGTAAGGTTCCCCACATTTTTATCCTCAAATTACGCTATTGTTGCTTGAGAACGGCCGTATTCAATATGACCGTTCACTGAGAATTAAGCGATCCTGATTGGTCTGCATATTGAATTCGTTATAATTTATTCTGGTAAACATCTTGTCATAAAGTACAGGTAAAGCATGATTTACCTTCATTAAAACTTATGTTCACCTTCTCATAGGTATTGGTAATTTAGGGAAGCGAAGGAAACCGAGCAACAATCTCATGCAAAAACGACTCTTGATCCTCTTAGGAATTTTATTGGGGCTAGCCATCATCGGCATCTTTGCCCTACCCATCGCCCTTAAAGCGATTCCGCCCCGGTATGCCGCACGCTATTTGCCTGAACCATTACAAGCAATGGCAGCACCGGAACAGTCATCCCCAATTTTGCCAACCGTTGCCCAACCAGCAGATATAAGCTTGCTGTTAAATTCTGAAGAAGGTGCGTTAGCCACGGCCGAATCCAGCATTCCGCCAACATTCACCCCAGCATCTATTCAAACTACCGAAGAAATAGCGGAAACGGCCGTTGCTGAACCAACAACCGAAGTAATCCCGCCAACATTCACTCCCGCTCCCACCGCAACCCCGACCCCCACAATGATTCCCTTTCCCGCAAATGCGCGGATAGAAAGGGTACGCCATGAATTTCAAGAGTGGAACAACTGTGGTCCTGCTACATTAGCCATGACATTAAGTGTGTTTGGCATGGATTTACGACAGGGAGACACGGCAGTTGTCTTAAAACCTAATCCTGAAGACCGCAACGTCACCCCATTTGAAATGGCCTCCTACGTTAATAAGGAAACAAACTTAAAAGCGATAAATCGTGTCAACGGCAATGCCGATTTGATTAAACGCTTCATTGCCAACAACATTCCTGTTATCTTAGAAATCGGCATTGAACCACCGGGTGAGCTGCGCTGGATGGGTTGGTATGGACATTACATGCTTGTGGTTGCTTACAATGATGAAAAACAGGAGTTCAACGTTTATGATTCTTGGTTGGGTACAGGCAATGAACCATTAACCAATTCAGACCCAAACGGCCGTATTCTTACCTATGAAGAGCTTGCAACCAACTGGCCACACTTCAACCGCAACTACATCGCCGTCTATCAGCCAGAACAAGCAGAACTTGTTGCCAACATCATTGGTGAAAATATGAATGAACAACTGATGTGGCAAAACGCACGCGAAATCGCTCAACAAGAGGCTAGCCAAGATCCTGAAAATCCATTCTTCTGGTTCAACTTAGGCACAAGCAATAACGCCTTAGGCGAGCATGAACTCGCCGCCGCCGCGTTTGATCAGGCACGGACAATTGGTTTGCCATGGCGTATGTTGTGGTACCAATTTGGTCCTTATGAAGCATATTATCAAGTGGGACGTTATGAGGACGTCATCTTACTTGCTGATGTCACCTTAAATGATCGTCCCTATTTTGAAGAATCCTTTTACTACAAAGGATTAGCCCAAGCTGCTTTAGGTGATGTTGCCGCATCACGCAATAATTTACAAAGAGCAGCCGATTTTAATCCAAATTTCGAAGCTCCATTCATTGCTCTACAGCAGTTAGATTCAGCAAATTAAAGGAGATTGATGGTGAATGTGGAGCTTACTCAACAGCCTATCTCCCTGCTCCATTCTTTCGCCGTGAAACATTATGAGTAAAAAAACAAAAAACATTATTTTGTTCGTTGTTGCCGTCCAATTTATTTTAATCATTGGGCTGCTTGCACTTGAACCTGTCGTCCAAGCCATTCCAGGACGCTATCGCGTGGCCTTACAAGAACGCATCCCTTTCGCCAGCACAATCTTAGAAGAGGTCATTGATCAGGTTGCCCCTGTAGCCGAAGCGTTACCTGTTGCCGCCGCAAATGCTTCAGCCGAAGAAGTAGACATTGGGGCGTTAATTGCCCAGCCAACAGAAGAACCGACACCCATACCAGAACCAACTATAGAGCCAACACAGGAAACGGCCGTATCTGAAGAATCCGCATCCGCTGCAGAGACAGAACCACCGACACCAGAGCCAACAATTACACCCGAACCAACGGCAACCCCGCTGCCAACGGCCGTTCCCCTCCCCGCCGCTCACAGCCTAAACAACATGGGCGTTGTCAAGCAAAGTTTTAACAACTGCGGGCCAGCTAACCTTACCCAAGTATTGAATTGGTATGGCAAAGATATAACCCAAGAAGAAATCGCGTCCTACTTAAAGCCAAACAGCGAAGATCGCAACGTCAGTCCATGGCAAATTGCCGATTACGTGAATGAGCAAACATATGGAGAATTTAAAGCGACAGCACACAGTGGTGGTACACAGGAACTGCTCAAAGAGTTGATTGCCGCTGGCTACCCTGTCGTCATCGAAAAAGGGTATGAACTGCCTTCTTCAGGTTGGTGGGGGCATTACCTCACCGTTTACGCCTATGATGATGAAGCTGAACAGTTTATGACTCAAGATAGTTATCTTGGCCCCTTTGATGGCAGCGGTAAACCAGCTTCTTACGAAGAGGTAGAAGAGTATTGGCCTCATTTTAACAACACCTTCTATGTTGTCTTCCGTCCTGAACAAGAAGCTGAGGTCATGGAGATTATCGGCCCTGAGTTGGCAGATACTATCTCCATGTGGCAGCTAGTTGCCCAAGGTGCACAGGAAATCGTCCAAGAAAATCCTGATGATGCTTTTTCTTGGTTCAACTTAGGCACAGCGCTCACCCGTTTAGGCGAGAATGTGACCGAAGGCAATGCAGACTATTATCAAGCTGCTGTACAAGCATATGATAAAGCTCGTGAAATCGGCTTGCCACCACGTATGTTGTGGTACCAACATCGCCCATACATTGCCTATGATAAAGTCGGTCGTTATCAAGATGTGCTTGATCTGGCTAATGCGACTTTAGAAACGCAAGGCGGACGCAATGTAGAAGAAACATATTGGTATAAAGGGAACACCTTGGCTGCCCTTGGCGATTTATACGGTGCACAAGAGGCTTATCTCAGTGCGCTCGCCATCAACGAGAACTTCTATCCAGCACAAATCTCATTAGACTGGATTAACACCGTCATTAACGGATAGCAGATTAGATTGTCTTGTCCCGGACGTCTTTTGTAATTTAAGTCAAAATAGGTAAAGATTGCGTACCAGGGCTGACCCGTGTGTCAGCCCTGGTATTGAGCACACACGTAGGTGCTCCCCTACCATTACCCGAAAATTTTTTTGAAGTCCAATTTACGTTCGGGACAAAATACAACTCTATCGCAAGCTCCAAAAAGGCATACTACCATCTGCTAAATATCGTCGCTCTCCTGTTTTAACAGATACAGTAAAAATTTGACTACGATTATCTTCAATCATCGGCAAAACGATTGTTTCGCTGTCTGGCGACCAAATTTGATGGCTTAAAGCATATTGGTCAAAGAAGGGCAAGAACTGAGTTAAAAAGGCGAGGGTAGGTACATAACGGAGCACCTCTTGTCCTTCCATTGTGTCCATATCAAAAATTACTAATTCCAACTCTGGTAAGCGACCTTGTTGGCTCGGCTTGCCGACAGGCTGTTTGGGCGAGCTGACATTGACATCCCGTTCTTCTCCATTGTTCAAGAAACTTAAGGCAGCAATATAACGGCCGTTTGGCGACCAGAAAAAACCCACAATCGTATCACGGCTCAGTAATCTAACTTCACCTGTTTCCGCGTTAAACAGCCTAAGTGACCCTAAGAAACTTTCACTTTCAGGATTGTCTCCACTGGTGTAAGCGAGCAAAGCGTCGGTGGGACTCCAACTCAAGGCAGCAAGCCCTAAATGTTGCTCACTGAGCAGCTCATTTGTCTCTGTATCTACAATGGTGATGTGGCTGTTTGCTCCATCTCGTTGCGCATAAGCCCAATAACGGCCGTTTGCCGATATCCCCGGTGATTGAAAGAATCCAGGACGTCCCAGTTCATTATTTGCATTTCCATCACCAGCTTCAATCATTTCCACTTTACTGCCAAAGCCTGTACCGCCCGAATGAATGAGCATCTCCTTTCCACTATCTGCCCAATGCCAATAGAAAGGTGCACCTTCTGAAATAATTCGGCTTTCATCAGAGCCATCTACAGGCACAACATGCAGGGCAATCCCTGATAATCGATTATTGGCAATAAAGCCAATTTGTTCTCCATCTGGAGACCAGTACAAATAGAACGGGCTTTCACGATTATCGTTATATAAACGAAGAGGCTGAGCCTCTTCGGCATTGGCATCGACTACAAACACAGCACCCCCAGCACGATCTTGACCAATTACGGCTAATTGACTGCTATCTGGCGACCAGGCTGGATATTGAAATCTTTGAAAGCTATGGGTCAGTTGGTGTGCGTCCTCTCCGTTTGGTTTTATCGTCACAATTTGGCCTTCACCATTGATAAACGCAATACGGTTCACAGGAGCCTCACCGACAACAGGTGTCGGAGTAGCAGTCACAGCAACTTTTGTCACTTGTGGAGGAACGGCCGTTGCTGTGACCTCCCGTGTTACTTCAACAACCACATTAGATCGTTCTGGTCGTAAAGAATAGAACCAAAATAGGGATGGCAAAGAAACACCCATCATCGCTATCACAATTAAGATCGTCAGCAACAAGAAGCAACCTTTGCTCTTGCTCTCGTTACCACTATCTTCATTAGAAGGATAATCATATTCAATTACAGGATCATCATCATAAGCCATCGGATATGCCTCGCTGAATGGGGTTTACACCTAATTCTAGCCTCATTAAAAACTGAATGAGATTGCTCCTCATAAAATCCCCATCTTAACCAGAAAATGATAAAATCTGCAACATGACAAAAGAACAAACTTTACATCAAAATGAACTGCCTGAAGATAATCGATCCCGCTTTTTAAAAGGGGCGGGCACGGTTTTAGCTATTTCTTATCCTGTATTAGCCATTTCTACTTTCTTTCGTGGAGCTTATCAGCTGTTTGCCAAAGAAGGCGTCACCAATTATGTGGGGCCAACGTTAACGTTGGTTGCATCACTTTGTTATATGCTGGCAACTGTCGGGTTTGCGGTGCGACGAAAATGGGCTTGGTATTTGTCCGTATCGGTATTGGGGTTTGAAACATTTATGACGTTGGTTGTCGGTATTCTAAGTATTGTCAATCCTGAATTAATTGGGAGTACGGTTTGGCGTTATTTCGGTATCGATTATGCGTTTTTCCCTCTGATCCAACCGCTTATTGGTTTGGCCTGGCTCCTACATCCAGAAACATTAATTGCGTATGGTATCCGTCAACCAAAATCTGAATAGGCCAACCTGCCGTAAGAAGAGCATTATCGATCCAGCATCTGTTCTCACAAACGGCCGTTTTTATTTACCAACGTCTAGGATGTGTTTGACTTTTCCTCACCTTCGGGGAAGATAACAAATGTTGCTAAAAATAGTATCACTAAGGTAATTAACGCCAGCCAGTCCATCTTTTGTCTCCGTAAAATTGTTTAAGCAATCAGGTCTACCCCCTATGATGCCTCAAGATGACACAATCTTCCCTTAAAGATACGGCACAAACAGTGTTAAACAGGCTACAATAGAGTGATAGGAAGTACAATTTTAGAATCGATCCTGACCCCAAATGGACTACACAATAGCTCAGGAGAAAAAAGATGAGCCATAAAAAAGTAACAATCCATGCCCTACAAAGGAAAAAAAATAAAAACACGCCCATTACCATGGTCACAGCCTATGATTACTCCTCTGCTATTTTAGTGGATGAAGCAGAGATGGATATTATTCTTGTCGGTGATTCGTTAGCAATGGTCATGCTGGGACTCGACAGCACGGTATCCATCACGATGGATGAGATGGTACATCACTGCAAGGCTGTCTCCCGTGGTGCAAAAGCTGCCTTTTTGGTGGGTGATATGCCTTTCATGTCCTACCAACCAACCATTCCAGAAGCGATTCGCAATGCCGGTCGCTTTCTGAAAGAAGCAGGTATGGATGCTGTCAAAATGGAAGGTGGCCGTGAAGTGGCAGATACCATTCGCGCCATTATTGATGCGGGCATTCCTGTTATGGGACACATTGGGTTAACCCCCCAAACAGTTTCACAATTAGGTGGTTATAAGGTACAAGGCAAAACGGCCGTTTCGGCACAAACCCTCCTTGAAGATGCCCAAATTTTAGAAGATGCTGGTTGTTTTTCCATCGTCCTCGAAGCCGTTCCACCCGCTGTTGCTACCGCCATCAGTAAGCGGTTAACCATCCCCACCATCGGCATTGGCGCCGGTGCAGGTTGTGATGGACAAGTGCTTGTTTACCATGACATGCTGGGCCTTTTCAATAAATATATGCCCAAATTTGTCAAAGAGTATGCACGCATCGGCGACATTATTCATGATGCCCTCGTTAACTATCGCGAAGACGTCATGAATCGCACCTTTCCCGCAGAAGAGCATACCTACAGCATGAAACAAGAAGAAGAAGACTCTTTCTTAAAATCGCTAAATGGCACAACCTAATATCATTGATACGTAATGACAGCAACAATACCAAATTTGACCATTATCGGCATTGGGGCCATGGGCTCGTTGTTTGCCGCCCGCTTGTCCTCAGTTGCCCATGTTTCACTGCTGGGCAATTGGCCGCAGCAATTAGAGGCAATCCAGCAAAATGGGCTAACATTAATTGAACCAAACGGCCGTATTTTCAATCAACCCATCCACGCCACCAATACCATCTCAGCGATTCACCCTGCCGATATTGTCCTCATCATGGTCAAAAGCCACCAGACAGCACGCGCCGCCCAACAAGCCAAGCAGCTTTTAGCGCCGCATGGTATTGTCTTAACGTTGCAAAATGGTATTGGTAATCTGGAAACATTAACGGCCGTTTTACCCCAACAATCTGTCGCCTTAGGCATCACCTCCGAAGGCGCGACCATTGTTGAGCCAGGCACCGTGCGTCATGCCGGTTGGGGACACACAGATCTCGCATCCACCCCAGAAACGGCCGTTCAGATCGCCAGCATAGCACAACTTTTAGAGCAAGCCGGATTTCAAGTGACCATTCGTCATGAAGTGGCGGGACTTGTTTGGGGAAAGTTAGCAGTGAATGCAGGCATCAACCCGCTTACAGCCCTCTTAGGCGTTCCCAATGGATTTTTAGCAGAACATGACCAAGCGCGTGCGATCATGATTGCCGCCGCCAATGAAGTCGCCCAAGTTGCACAGGCGCAAAATATACAACTTCCCTTCTCCGATGCTGGGCAATGTGCGCTAGAGGTTGCCCAAGCGACAGCCGCCAACAACTCCTCTATGCTGCAAGATGTACAACGCGGTGCCAAAACAGAAATCGAGGTCATTTGTGGCGCCGTGGTCAGATATGGGCAAAAATTTAATGTCCCAACACCTATAAACACGCTATTATTAGCAAAAATCAAAGAGCTTGAAGAGTTGCAACCTGTGGATGGAAGATCGGAGAGTAAACCTGAAAACCTTTTACTTAATCTCCAATCTTTAATCTCCAATCTCTCTTAAACAAAAAGGAATCGTTTATCCATGCGTATCACCAAGTCAATCGCTACAGTCCGCCAAATTCGATGGCAAGATGCCACGGCAAGTTGGGGATTAGTTCCCACAATGGGGTTTCTACACGAAGGCCATTTATCGCTTGTACGCGCCGCCAAAGCCAACAACCAGTTTACGGCCGTTTCCATCTTTGTCAATCCCACCCAATTTGCTCCCACTGAAGACCTAAGCACCTATCCGCGCAGCCTAGAACGAGACCTTGCTCTCCTCGAAGCAGAAGGGGTACCGGTGTCTCGATCTCACCACGAACCGCCTGTTGGTCTCCCGGCACGTCGTCTTTGACGAGTCATCCTTCCCCTTTGCCTCCTTTGGCCCACCTCCCGATGACTTCAACTCCCTCTTCTCGTCCAGTCCTACAATTCACGCCATTGCTCCAATCAACCCTTCTTCTGTTGCAGGTACCTCGAAGAATATCGCCATGCCACGTGCGGCCCCAACGTCCACGACCGCGCCACGCGCGGCACCGACATCCATGTCCGCGCTTGACATCCCCGTCCGCGAC
>JBNKHS010000189.1:0-8289 GCA_050290485.1 Promineifilaceae bacterium (SeqCode)
GGTTCGGTTTTTGAAATAACGTGTTAGGACACTTGTATGAAAAAATTTTATTCTCTACTCTTTTTATTGCTGGTTTCATGTGCAGCACAGCCTGCGTCAACGGCAACGCCGATCTTACCGACAGTAACGGCCGTTCCTACCCACACCCCCGCGCCACCAACACCCACCCCCAGCCATCTACGCAGTGAAGAACCCAGGTTTACCGCAGAACTTGATCAAGAGTTTGGTCTAAAATGGGATCAAAGCGTAGCAATTCCCACTGAAGGCATTGTGATCACGCACACAACCGACATTGAGTTCGAATGTCCACCTGAATCTGATTGTGAAGTGCCGCTCATTGCCACCGATTATTTTGAGTTTGTCCAAAATGGAGAATCATTAGGGCAGCAGCGTTGGGAACCGGAGTTGTTTTTTGGAAATTATGTGCTGGAAACGGCCGTATTATGGAGCGATTATAATTACGAAGAACATGAATTTGAAATCATTTTAATTGTGAGGAAAGCAAAACCAAATTAAAAGTTCACTATGTACAATCCAAAACATTTCAAAATAGCAGACGAACAATCCATTTATGAATTTATACATCAATATCCATTGGGTACAGTCGTTAGTTTACGCGCTGGAGAGATGGAGGCAGAACATATTCCTCTTCTATTGAGCGCATCATCCTCTAGCAAGAAAACATTACAAGGGCACATTGCCAAAGCAAATGCATTCTGGAAAGACTATGACGCTGGAACGCAGGTGTTGGTTATCTTTCAAGGTCCGGATGCTTATATAACGCCCAATTGGTATCCGTCTAAACAGCAACATGGCAAGGTTGTACCCACATGGAATTATTCGGCCGTGCATGTTAAAGGCATAGTTCAATTTATTCACGATGCTTCATGGAAACTACAATTCCTCAAACAGTTAACAAATGTCCATGAAGCGAGGCAGGAATCCCCTTGGTCGGTTGATGATGCCCCAGCAGATTATGTACAGAAGTTGTTAAATGCAATTGTGGGTGTGGAAATCGAAATAACCGCAATCTCTGGCAAAGAAAAGTTAAGCCAAAATAAATCAGATCTGGATTTTTATGGCGCAGTTGATGGGTTGAAGCAAATGGGGTCGCCGCAAACGGCCGTTCTGGCCACGCAAATGGAACAACTGACAAACTCTTAAATAACCAGGCAACAAAAAACGGCCGTATCGCAAAGCAATACGGCCGTTTTCAATCTTTGATCTCTATCTTGCTAATCGCGCTTCAATTTGGGACTTAATCGACAGTAAACGGCCGTTCAACGCATCACCTTGTCCTGCTTCACTCGCTTGCTGAATCACCTGATCAATCATTTCAACCATTTCTGGCGTTAAATTCTCTTGATTCTCATCCAACAACGCTTGTTGTTCTTCCAATGTTTCCGCCTGCACCAGCGCATTCAAGAACATCACTTCTGGTGGATACTGTTGCTGCTGTTGCTGCATGATCTCTTGAATCAAGCCATAAATCTCAGCCAGCTTCTGGGCATCCGCTTCATTGCCCCCTTGTTCGGCATCACTCAGTCGAGCCATCAACACGGCCATAAAGGCATCATCCACAGTCCCATTCATCAAATTTTGCATTAACGCTTGCTGCAAACTGGGCGCTTTCAGAATATCATCCAAAATTTGAGCTGCATTTTGCATCGCCACTTCAGAAGCAGATTTCATCTCTTCATACAAAGCCAACAATTTTTCACGTAATTTAGTTAAGGTCGTTGCTAATGCACTATTGCCTTCAGATTCGGCCGTTTCAATTTTCTGTGAGAGTACGGCAAAAAACTCATAGCGCAACAAGCCTGCTCCAGCGGCCACAAGCCCATCTAACACATCTTCATCTGCTTGATTTGCTACAAGGTGATTGATAAATATTTCAGGCGTTAGGTTCCCCGCTTCCTTAGCGTCTAAGTTCAACTTGTGTAAGGCAACTTGTTGCCGCTCTAACTTTTGTCCAGCAGAAGTTTCCACTATCAATTTTGCGCGTAAGTTAATGAGTGGAATTAGCTGATCATTGTCGTCTAACTGAGCGGCCGTATCAACAAACTGTTGCAACATGGCAAAGAAGGTTTCATCAATCTCACCCGCTCGTTCTTTGATCAGATAATCTTGCACATCTTTATCTGCTTTAGCCAGCGTTTGCAACAGTTCAGCTTGCTTTTGTTGCCGTTCGATCATGGCAGGGGTAATCCCCTCTGTCTCCAACACTTTTTCCATGAAGGACTTCATCGTAAGTATGATTTGTGGCTGAAAGAGATAAAATTTGCGCTCTTCTTGTGGCAAGCTGTCGGTAACCTGTCTGGTGATATTACCGATAGCCGTCTCTCGTTGCATTTGATCCATTTGCATTTCTTGAGGGGTAAAAATCATAAATAGCTCGTGATCTGGATCGTGAAAAGCGAGCAAAGTCGTCAATTGACCTCCCCCCCCGCATTGTGGGCAAATTGCCACATTAAGCTGACCATTCATCAGCTGTTGTTTTAAGCGTGGTGTACGTTTGGCATCAACAATTTGATGCACCTCTGCTTGATATGGTGTGCCACAGTTGGGGCAAGTTATTTGTGTTAACATGGAATCTCCAATTCTTCATCAGTAACTAGCTATTGAAAACTGATTACTGTTTAGTCTCTCGGTAATGAAAATGTAAATGTCGTTCCTGATTCGTTCGGATTATTCTGGAACCAAATACGGCCGTTATGCGCTTCAATAATTGACTTTGTTAAGTACAACCCTAACCCCGTTCCTTCCGTCCGCCGACTGAGCGCATTATCCAGTCGGGAAAACTTCTTAAACAAACGATGTTGTTCATGTTCCGGAATACCAATTCCATAATCTTTAATAGAAACAGTGACATGTTTAGGATGGATTTGCCCACGAATAACAATCTTACCCCCATCTGGTGAATATTTAAGAGCATTACTAATCAAATTATTCATTACTTGGGTTAAACGGCGATCATCTCCCCAAATTGGGGGGAAATCTTCAGGAAAATCAATTTCAAATGTGTGTTTCTCTAATTGATTTGTGAAACGCTGCGTTGTGTTTTCAACAATGCGCGGCAGCATCACTTCATCATTAATCTCTAAATTAAAAGTTCCTGCTTGCAAACGAGAAACTTCGAGCAAACTATCGATCAGATTGGTTAAATTATCCGCTTCTTCATCAATAACGCCCAAAGACTCATCAATGATTTCGGGAGACCAGTTAGCGTCCTGACGACGTAAGGTACCCGCATATCCTTTTATAATCGACACGGGCGTCTTCAACTCATGGCTGACAACAGAAATGAATGTTTTTTGTAGCGCTTCTTCTTCACGGTAGCGGGTTAAATCACGAACACTGGCGATGATGTCAGTCATACGGCCGTCTTCATCCATCAAAGGTGCATAGGTAATTCCTAAACTCACCGTGCCGCCATCGGCAACAAGATCATTCTCATCATACAGCTTTTGTATATCTCCTTCGACATACAAATGTGCTGCCCCTACCGGAGGCCAGCCCTCATCACGCGCTTGATAGAGGTCGACTTCTGTCCGCAAATGTTGCCATTGAAACACTTCTTCATGTTCTTGACCAATCGCATCATCGGCACGCCATCCAGTCATATGGCTCAATGATTTATTAAAATCAACAATCCGCAGTTGAGGATCAAGAATCATGACGCCATCGGCACTTTGATCAATAATCGCATTGAGACGCTGTTTTTCTTGATACACTTGTTGATAAAGACGAGCATTACGCACAGCAATGGCAGCTTGTTCGGCAAAACCTCGTAAGAGACGTGGTGCATCATCATGGAAATAACCCTGACCAGGCAAGAAGACATAGATAACGCCGACCACTTTTTCCCCGATCCTCATCGGTAAGCGGATCATTTGCGACACACCCAAATTGGCATTGTTGGCCGCTTCTTGTAATAAACGAGTCAATTCTTCTTCTTGCGCAATACCTTCAGCTGAAGGTAATTCCCGCAATAGCGGCGCAAAATGTTCTAACAATGGTGTGGGAATGCCAATCACCGCAGCAATTCTCAATGAGTCTCGTTTTTCATCATGTAGGGCAATAATCCCCGCTTTGCCAGAAACCAATTCAACGGCAGCCCGTAAAATAATGCGTAAAACGTCAGGTAACTCTAATTCGGCCGTTAAGGCTCGCGATATGGCCAACAAATATTCTCTTTGCAAAATACCAACATCAACCAGTGGGTTTGCCATGTTTATCCTTCAAAAAAATTCGATGTTCAGGTGATTTACTTGGGATCGTATTTGCAAGTCATGGATTGTAACATACTCGCCAAATTGGATCATGATAAATCTAATTTCTATTCATGGTTGTAACAACTGTACAAGAATAGCAAAAAAGCATTATAGATACGTAAAAGCGTCGTATTTGTATAGCAGGGTAATCATCCGCTTTTAGCCAAATACCAACCGAATAACTTCAGTAAAATTTTAAGAGGCTCAATTTTTACAATAATCTAGCTTGTCTCCACTATTTCCCCAAACGATGAGCAAACCAATGGACAATATGATGAATAAACACTTTAAGAAGATTTTTGCCCAAAAAATAGACAAATCTGTGCTTATCAATTAAATTAAGAAGGGACATAAGAGATTAGTACTTGCTATACCAATATCCTTATCCACGTAAATGTATTTCGGTGTATAATCGCGTTATGGTCAACATTTATACAACTTCACTTTACTAGGTTGACTTTCCACGGAATAGGATTGTCCTTTTACTACCAATGCAGTTCACGAATTAATCCTACACTGTTTTATTAGTTATTTTTACCTAAAGTTATCAAACTTATGGCTGCCGCTAACGAAACAACTCCAACTGAATCTACGACGACAGAGATGCGCCCGCCAGAACCATTGACGCCTGAAATGTCGGAGAAAACACCAAAGAAAAACGGCCGTTTTTCTAATTTCTTCGATATTGTTAAGAAAAAGCAGCAATGGCATGAAGTTGAAGGGTACCATGTTGGTGAAATTCGTACCGAATTCCCTGTCAACATTCAAAGCTCAGCCACAGTTGTGGGTAACATTTATGCGCCTAAAATTGTTGTCAAAGGGTTGCTTAATGGCTCGGCAATTACTAAAGAAGTTCGCGTTGAAGAAAGAGGCCAAATTTGGGGTGATGTATTTACCGTTACTTTAAGCGTAGCAGATGGTGGCAAAATTCAAGGGTGGACCAGTTGTGTTGATGAAAGCGACTATGAGACGATGCTCAACAACACCAATCCTGAAGAAAATTTTGAGTTTGCCTCTTTAGATATCGTCACCGAGCCTAAGCAAAAAGGCAGCACGGGCATCCTAAATCGCAACGAAGCACCTATCGAAACATTGCAACTATTACAAGCAGAGGTCGCCGCCGCTTTATCTGCCCGTGCCGAACTAGAGCGAGATTTTGATCACCGCTTAAAAGAAACTTATGGCGAATCGGCCAATACTATTTCTACCCTAAAAGAACAAGTTACTTCTTTACGCACTGAATTAACTGGGCAAAAGAAACAACTCGACCAAACAGAAGAAACCTTACGACGTACAAAAGAACAAGCAGACCGGCAGGCCAATGAACTCAGCGGTACATATGATCTTTTGTCGAAACAAAATCGGGAATTGGGTGATTTCCGCGAATCATACAAAGAGTTGGAAACTGATTTCGCTACCTTACTCGCAGAAAAAGAAGAATTGGATGAAACCTTGGCAGACACGCTGCAACAGGTCGACACCCTAACAGCACGGGTAAGTAATTTAGATGCCGCCCATCGCGCCAGCCTCCAACATTCTGCGGAACAAGAAGATTCACTATTGCGCTGGCAAGAATTAGCCGAAATTACAGAGAAGAAAAGCAAAGAAATCGGAGCAGAATTAGAAAAACTCCAATATCAGATGGAAGAACGTGGCGGCACAATTAAACTCTTGCGGCAACAACGTTTGGAATTAGAAGAAGAGCTGGAGAAAACAATAGCGGAACTTGATGAACTGCGCGAACGCAATACAAGTCCAATTGAGCCTCCTCCGGGCTTAGCTGACGCCGACAAGAAAATCGCTAATTTGGAAGCTGAATTAGAAGCAATAGAGCTGAAATATGGCGAAAAGATCTTGTGGCACAAGGCTGAAGTGGAAACTGCACAAAAAGCCTTAGACAGTCTACAAGAAGATATGAATACCGTTAAGGCAGAGTTAGCAACAGCGCATAAAGAAAATTCGCAAAAATCAGCGCTGATCACCCAATTACAGGAAGATACCCAAACACAACAAGATAAGATTACGGCTTTAGAAACGGCCGTTTCCCAAAATGAAGCCAACCTCGAACGACAAGCCGAGGCAATGAACAAAAAATATGCCACACTGGAATCCGAAAAGAAAAATTTGCAAGTCACCGTTCGTGAAACAAAAGCACAACTTGACGCGTATGAAATCGAAATTGAACGTTATCAAGAAATGACACAAAAACAAGGAACGCATCTTGCCGAAATTCAATCTACATTGGTTGAACGAGAGTTACAGCTTAAAAAAGCACGCGCCAACTTGCAAAAAGCAAAAGGTATGATTGATAAACAAAACGACTTTATCAAACATATGAAACAAGTCACCGGTGAGCGTATTCGCAGTCTGCAAGCACAAGTCGCACAATTAAAACAACAATCCTAATAAACGGATATTGAAGGAGAAACCTTTGTCACAAATTGAACTGGCAATTATCGGGGGGAGTGGATTGTACAAAATGGATGGGTTGTCTGACATCGAGGAGAAGACCGTAGACACCCCATTTGGCAAACCATCTGATGCGATCATTATGGGCACAATTCATGGGCACAGAGTCGCCTTTCTGCCTCGTCATGGTCGCGGACACGTACTAAACCCTTCAGAAGTGCCTTACCGAGCCAATATCTATGCCTTAAAAAGTTTAGGTGTTAAATATATTATTGCCGTCAGTGCCTGTGGTTCGCTGCGCGAAGATTATGCACCAGGTCATGTTGTTATTCCAGATCAGCTATATGACAATACAAAGTTGCGCAAAAACAGCTTCTTTGAAAATGGATTGGTTGCCCATGTGACAGTGGCAGATCCCTTTTCACCAGAATTAAGCACAGCACTTTTGCACGCCGCACAAGCCACATCAGGAACTGTCCATCAAGGGGGCACCTTTATCACCGTTGAAGGACCACGGTTCAGCACTAAAGGTGAGTCGAACACATTTCGGGCTTGGGGAATGAGCATCATTGGGATGACCACCAGCCCTGAAGCGTATTTAGCTGCAGAAGCAGAGATCGCGTATGCTTGTATGGCACACATTACCGATTATGATGTATGGCATGAAAGTGAAGCCCCTGTTACGGTAGATATGGTCATTCAAACTTTAATGAAGAATACGGCCGTTGCCCAACATACACTGTCTAACCTCATCAAAGAGATGGGTAACTGGTCAGGGTCAATGGCGGCTCATCACGCACTCAAAGATGCCATTATTACTAATTACGAAAAAATCCCGCCAGAAGCCAAGCAAAAGTTGGGTCCACTGGTTGCACGCTATTTAGATTAACTGCACACACTATATCGTGCCATGTCTGCCATTCGCTTTTTAAAGAACCAAAACGGCCGTATTGAGTTCGGATTGCTGCTCGTAACGGCCGTTTTTGTATTTGTCAACGCGATTGCCCTAAGCCTTGTCCGTGAAGATGCCCTCACGATTGCCCATTTATGGGCGCCATTCATTTGGCTCGTTTTAATGGCAGTTGCCATTTGGCTCCTCAATCAATTCAAGCCAGAACATGATCCCTTCATCTTCCCTATTTTGGCTCTGTTTACGGGCTGGGGACTGATTTTACTGGACAGATTAGCTGCTAATTTTTTAGACCGACAGCTGATTTGGCTTACGTTGGGAACGGCCGTTTGCCTTGCCGTAGCCATCCTTCCCCGCAATTTACGTTGGATTAAACGATACCGCTACACGTTGCTCATCGCTGGGCTCGCACTCTTGGCCGCTACCCTTATTTTTGGCGTCAATCCCTCCGGGTTCGGGGCGGCATTGTGGTTGCCCATTCCTATCGTAGGCCGCGTTTTCTTCCAACCCTCCGAACTGCTCAAGCTCCTTTTGCTTATTTTTCTTGCCAGCTACTTTGATGAACGGGAATCCATTTTGAGGCTAAGTAAAGAAAACGGCCGTTTGGCAGTACTGCCTTACCTTGCCCCCCTCATCCTTATGTGGGGCTTTTGTATGGTGTTGCTCATCTGGCAGCGAGATTTAGGCGCAGCCACT
>JBNKHS010000190.1:0-8253 GCA_050290485.1 Promineifilaceae bacterium (SeqCode)
TTACAGAGAAACGGCCGTTTTAGATTATCAAGGCATTCATTTAGCCTGCATTTCTGGGGTCAACGGGGCTGGCAAATCGAGTATTCTCGATGGCATGACCTGGGCCTTATTTGGCAAAAGTCGCAGCAAAAGCGATGATGATTTAATCAACCGTTTGGCCATCCGCCAAGACGAAGCGATGGAAGTACATTTCACTTTTGCCTTGGAAGAAGTCATCTATCGCGTATCACGTAAAAAAGCGTACAGCAAAGGGACTCGGCTTGAACTGCAAATTGCGACAGATGATGAAAAGTGGAAAACGCTAACGGAAAGCAAAATTCGAGAAACACAAGATGCTATTGAAAAACTGCTAAGGATGAATTACGACACCTTTATCAATGCCAGTTTTTTGCTGCAAGGCAAAGCCGACGAGTTCACCACCAAGACACCCAACAAACGCAAAGAAATTTTAGCCGATCTGATGGGATTGACGATTTGGGATAGCTACCGTGAAGCGACTGCGACGAAACGAAGAGAAGAAGAAAATCGCTTATTACTCCTCAACAGCCAAGTTGAAGAAATTGGGCAGGAGTTAGGTGAGGAAGAAAATCGTATTGCCGCCTTAGCCGTTGCGCAGTCAGAGTTGGACGTGATTTTGGAACGACTGAAGGATAAGGAACTTTTGCTAACTGAAATGCGCCGTACCGAAACGGCCGTTCAACAACAAAAACAGTTGGTCAATAATCTCTCAACCAATTTAACCAAGACGCAACAACGACTTAACGAACTGCAACAAACCATTGCCCAACGGCAAGCAGAACGGGATGCCTTTGCCGAAATCATCGCTCAGGCAGCCACGATTGAAAAGGCATATAGTGAATGGCAAGCCGTTGAGGAAACGCTACGAACATGGCAGCAGAAAGCAGATCAATACAATCAAGTGCAACAAGAGAAACGGCCGTATGAATTAGCCATTGCCGAAGAAAAAAGCAAGCTCGAAGCTCAGAAAACAGCCTTAACAGCGCAAGAAGTGCGCGTGGCCAATGCCAATGGCGAACAAACCAGCGTACAAGCCACTTTAGATGAAGCCAACAAAAAATTAAATACACTTTTAGAGCAGCTAGAAAGTATTGCCGAACAAGAAGCAAGCTGGCATGAACAACGAGCTAAATTGCAAACATTAGAAGCAGAGCGTAATGCTCAAATACAGGAACTAACCCGTTTGCAAAATCAAGCCAAACGGATGGACACCCTGCGCGAAGAAAAAACGGTCGTTTCTGGCAATCTGCAACAAGCACAGCAACAACTCGATCAATTTACAGCCCAGTTGCAAACATTAAAAGAGAAAGAGACGCAGCAAAACAAAGCCGTCGCTGAACAAAATGGGCTAGAAAGCACCCAGCCCGCTCTACGTGAGCAAATGACCCGCCTCAAAGAACGCATCGATCGCTTACAAGATGAGGCAGAGGGAGTATGTCCTGTTTGTGGTCAGGAGTTGAGCGAGGCGCACCGAACGGCCGTTTTGACGGAACTACAAATAGAAGGCACTGAAATGGGGGATCGCTATCGCAACAACAAAGCCCGCATCGAAACATTGGCTACCGAAGTCAAAGGACTTAACCACGACCTGCAACAACGAAATCGGATCGAGCAAAATCAACAAACACAACAACAACGTCACGCCCAAGCAGAAGCGCGCTTGCAAGAAATTGAACAAACGTTGACAGAGTGGCATGCTGATGGCGGCGTTCGTTTGGCCGAATTAGAAATGGCGTTGGCTGAAGATGAAGAAATAGCCGCATTGAAAGCGCATGTTGTCACGCTCGGTAAAGCAATACAAGAAAAATCAATGCTGGAAGAAGAACGGCAAGTGCAACAAAAAATTGTGGCCGACAGTCAAGCCCGCCTCACTGAGCTGGAACGGGCCATTACGGATTGGGAACAGGAAGGAAAAGAAGCGCTGGCAAACACAAAGCAGATGTTGGCTGAAAACAGTTATGCCGCAGAAGCACAAGCCAAATTATTGGAACTCAATCAACAAATTACCACGATTGAATATGATCCGGAAGCGCATGAACAAGCCCGTGCAGCAGCTGTGACTTTTGTAGATGTTCCCACACAATATCAACAACTTAAGCAAGCAGAAGCGGCCGTAAAACCATTACAAGATGCGTTAGCTGATTTGGCCAAACAACAAGCAGAACAAGAAACGGCCGTATCTGATTTAACCACCGAACGCGAAACGGCCGTTGCCGAGCTTGAAAAATTAACCGCAGATGCCGGGGATTTACACGCTGTTGAAGATGATGTTTTCCGTTTGCGCGAGGAACAAGTGCAAGCCAACCGTAAAGTGGGCGCCGCCCAACAACGACTGGATGTCCTTGATGATTTACGTGAACGACGTACTACATTAGAAGAGGAAAAAGCAGACATTTCTCGTCAAATTCAACGCTTAAAACTGTTGGAAAAAGCGTGTGGCAAAGGTGGTGTACAAGCGTTACTTATTGAACAAGCCTTACCAGAAATTGAAGGTCGTGCCAACGAATTGTTGGATCGCTTAACAGGGGGAGAGATGCGCCTCCTCTTTAGCACCCAAAAGAAGCTCAAAAGCCGGGACGCCGTTGCCGAAACGTTAGAAATCAAAATTTCGGACAATGCGGGAGAACGGCCGTATGAAAACTTCAGTGGGGGCGAACAGTTCCGTGTTAATTTTGCCATTCGCTTAGCATTATCCCAGCTATTGGCGCATCGTTCAGGCGCACGGTTACAAACCTTGGTCATTGATGAAGGGTTTGGCAGTCAAGACCCCAATGGACGGCAGCGCCTCGTCGAAGCAATCAACACCATCGAAAAAGATTTTGCGGTGATTATGATCATCACGCACATTGATGAACTCCGCGATGCCTTTCCACAACGTATTGAGGTCGAGAAACGGCCGTCTGGTTCATTCATCACTGTGTCTTAGATCCACTTAATCGCAAATATCGTCTTGGCCATTACTTTATGCGTAATGAAAAGGTTCCAACCTGTGAATTAAACATAAGTGCCATTGTGTTCCCTTGGACTGTCTACTAAAATAGAGTGCAGTCTTTCTTTTAAGTAGTAATCTAAAAGTCGAGGTTTGTATTGGCACAATCATCTTCAAACAATCCTTATAATGTCGACAATGCGGGCAACGGAAACGGCCGTTTATTTTACGGCCGTAAAGAAGCAATTACATGGTTAGAAAAAGCCATCCCAGCTACAGTCAAAGGGGACAAAGTTGCTACCCCGATCATCCTGCATGGCGCTTACCACATCGGCAAAACTGCATTACTTAACCAAATTGACATTGGCATCTTGGGCGATAAATATTTCCCCATCTACATTGACTTGCACGACATCGCGCTCGACAGCAATAATACTTTTTTATGGGATATTGCCAATACTGCCTACCGTAAACTAAATCGCAAGAATATAGACATTCCAAAGCTGCGACAAACCGATTTCATTGCCAATGCCAATGATGCTTTCCGCCAGAAATTCCTATTTCCTGCAACTAAAGCCATTAACGATGCAACCAATAAAGGGTATGCCACTGGGCAAAAACTCCTTATCCTCTTCGACAATCTACAAGTCATTATGCAATCAAACAAAAAGGGGGGCGTGAGCAGTGTAACCACCTACACTCTCCATCGCATTTGCTATGAAAGCAATTTAGCAGCGTGTCTCTTTACGTTTGAAGATTCAGAGCAACACCAAGCCACAAATGAAGCCATCTTTGATGATGCGCGTATGCTGGAATTGACCCAACTATCCAAAGAAGAAACTATCCAGCTTATTCGCCAACCAATTAATTACATTTTGGTTCAGGATGTTGCCAATTACATTTATGACCTCACTGATGGTCAACCTTATTACACACAAAAAATTTGTGCTGAACTGTATGAACGACAGCAAAAGTACAGTTTACAACAAATTACGGTTGCTGATGTAACCGCCGTTGTGCGTGCCCATCCAGATATTCAAGCATACGGCCGTTCCAAAGAAAAAGCTGCCAGCTACCAAATTGCGGCCAACGCAGGTGGAGGCACAACCATCCGTTCTTCATATAAGCTCAGCAGCAGCCAAAAGCGATTTATCTTCTTAGGTCTAGCGATATTACTCTTATTTATCGGCACATCAATTTTGTGGCCTTTACTTGGGGGGAATAACAACGATCAAATTGCCCTCGCCTCAGAAGATACGGCAACCCCAATTGTTATAACCATTGTGAGCACTCAAATTCAAACTGTGATTCCAACGCCACTTCCAACAGAAACACCCGCAGCCACAACAGCTGCAACTGAACCAGCAACAGCAGAACCCACAGAAACACCAACACCATCAACAACGCCATCCCCCACGCCAACAAAAACACCCAGTAGATATCCAGAACTCATCACACGGCAGCAGGATGGAATGCAAATGGTCTTAATACCAGCAGGTACGTTCTCAATGGGATCCGATCCCAGCGAGTTCCGTTCCAGCCCAGATGAACGCCCCCTCCACGACGTCTCCTTAGATCAATTTTACATAGACAAATATGAAGTCAATGTCGAACAATATGCGCGTTTTCTCAACCGCTTAGGAACGTATAGCAAAGCTTGTGACAATACAGATTGTGCATGGCCACGCCATATTGCTGGTTTTAGCTATTTAGCCGAAGAAGATATTGGGGATGGGACCTTGCAATATTTTGCTATTGCCGGTTACGGCAGTTACCCTATTAATCATGTCAGTTGGTATGGTGCAGATTTATATTGCCAATCTGTTGGGGCACGGCTTCCAACCGAGGCAGAATGGGAATATGCAGCGAAAGGTACAGACGGCCGTATTTATCCATGGGGTGACATTGCCGACCAAACCAAAGCCGTTTACGGTAATCAAGAATTCGACGCACTGCAACCTGTCGATGCCTTGCCCGAAGGAGCTAGTCCCTTTGGTATCTTTGGCATGGCAGGCAGCATGTGGGAATGGACAGCAGATTGGTATAGTGATCGTTACTATGCAGAAAGCCCATCAGAAAACCCACAAGGCCCAGAGTCTGGATTAAACAAAGTAACACGAGGTGGCGCATGGCCAGCAAACAATGAGGCAGATCGGATTCGTACTGCTAACCGAAATGCGCTTGCCCCTGATTTTATTAGCTCAACGGTTGGTTTTCGGTGTGCCCGTACCCCGTGAAATTAACGTGATCATTCTTGCTACTTTCTACCATTATGCGTATGATTCACAAGTTAAAATGAATTAGGAGAAGTTTTTATGACTGAAGAAAGTCCAATTAGTCCTGAATTGTTAAATATTTTGCGTTGCCCTGTTGCTGTACAATCTGATCAATATGGGGACGATCCTGGAAAGCTAGAATTGGTACACAATACATGGCTTATTTGTCATGATACAAATATGAAATACCCTATTCGCGACGGCATTCCAGTAATGCTTATTGATGAAGGCAAAAAATGGCAAGATACGGCCGTTGCTGACTTGCCGGTTCCACCACCCGATAATTAAAATGAAAACCATTTTGCAGATTGAAGATAATCGCGCCAATAAAATATTAGTCGAACGGGTACTTGAACCTTATGATTACCGTCTTTTGCACGCAGAAGACGGTGAATCTGGGGTCAATGCCGCACTTGATGAACACCCAGATCTCATTTTGTTAGATATGGGATTACCTGATGTTGACGGGCAGACTGTTGTCACCTTACTCAAACAAATTCCTGAGTTGCAGCATGTGCCCGTCGTTGCCGTCACCGCATGGCCACCTGACAAAGCCCTTGAAATGGCAAAACGTTATGGTTGTGATGGTTGCATTACTAAACCCATCAACATCAAAACATTCCCAGAGCAAATTGCAGAATACTTAAAATAACTCGATGCTATGGAACTCTTACCCGCAAGTGAATTTACCTTCGAAGAAATAACCCACGCATACAATCAAACTCGGGTGGATTATGTTGTTCCTATGCCCATGAATGTGGCACGGCTTAAAGAATATAGTCGTGTCTATGATGTAGACTTACACAGTTCTTGTATTGTTGTTGATCCTGAAAACGAAAACCTCATTTACGGCTTAGGCATGTTAGGTTTACGTGGAAATCGTTCGTGGATTACCCGACTCGGTGTGCTTCCTTACGGAAGAAGATTAGGGGTTGGGCGTCGCATAATGGATGGGCTTTTTGCACAGTCAAATCGTCACAAGTGCAAACACATCTGGTTAGAAGTCATCAAAAACAACGAACCTGCTTACCGCATGTTTCTTAAATATGGGTTTGTAGAGACAAGAGAATTAATTATCGGGCGACGCCCACCCAACATTAACTTTAACGAAAATTTACTTGCTGAAGTACGACAAGTAACAACCCTTAACCATGAAGATGCTATTATTTTGCTTTCACATCGCAAAGATCATCCTAATTGGCTCAATCAAACAGAGACATTTCAAAATGTGCGCAACCTATCTGCCTTGTTAGTTGAGTTGCGCAATGGTGGACGCGGATGGGTAACGTATCATGCAGATATGTTGCAGTTAACACGCATCATCATTGAAGTAACTGCGGGCGATCCAACAGAGGTTGCCGAAGCCATCCTTAACGTCTTGCATCAACGACACAAACGCCAAGATGCGATCATTGAAAATGTTTTTGATGAGGAAATCTGGGCAGGATGTCAAAATTTTGGTTACTTTGAATCGTTCCGTCGCATCGAGATGGTCAAAGAGTTGTAAATCGTTTTTGCTTCACTCAATTCCCCTAACAGAAAAGGAAACCCTATGTTAAAACCAACGGCCGTTTCTGCTGCGGCAGAAAACATTAAAGGTATTGCCAATCGTACTCCGGTCATGACCTCGCGCACACTCAATGAAATAACCGGACGCGAAATTTATCTAAAATGCGAAAACTACCAGCGGGTTGGTGCATTTAAATTTCGTGGGGCGTATAACGCAGTCAGCCAATTAAGTGCTGAACAAAAGGCAGTTGGCGTTGTCACCCATTCCAGTGGCAACCATGCACAAGGGTTGGCCTTGGCCGCCAAACTACAAGGGGTGAAAGCCACAATCGTTATGCCCGATGATGCTCCCCCTGTTAAAAAAGCAGCAACCGCTGGATACGGTGCAGACATTGTGACCTGTCCCGCATTTGACCGTGAACGTGTATCCGCAGAACTAATCGAAAAGCATGGTTATACTCTCATTCATCCCTATGATAATGAAAATATAATTGCAGGGGCAGGAACGGCCGCTTTGGAACTATTTGAGGAAATCGGTGATCTCGATTTAATTTTTACGCCAGTCGGTGGGGGCGGTTTGATTAGTGGCACCGCTTTGGCAACTGCCTTGAAGTCGCCAAGCTGCCAGGTGATTGGAGTAGAACCCAAAGCAGGGGATGACGTTAACCAATCATGGCGCGCTAACAAAGTAATCACCCTTGATCACGTCCCTAATACAATTGCCGATGGATTACGCACTCGTTTTGTGGGCAATCACAATTTAGAAGTGATGCACCACTACGTCCACGATATGACCACCGCTGAAGAAGAAGAGACCATTGATACCTTAAAGTTTTTATGGACACGGATGAAAATTTTGGTTGAACCCAGTTCGGCCGTTGCCTTAGCGCCCCTCTTTACGCAGAAATATACAAAGCCAGGGCAAAAAGTAGGCATCATTCTTAGCGGTGGCAATGCAGATATTCAACTGGTTGCAAGGTTGTTTCAATAACAAACGGATTCGTGTGGGTGAGCTTTGTTTAGCTTGTCAAAAGTTCAATAGGACAAGTTCAGCGCATCAAACCAAGACAGGTAAGAAAACGCCGTGTATCACATTGAACGCAAAAGAAGCAGAAGGGCTGGTATTCAACCACGGTTTTTGGTAGTCGGCAATTAAGGCAGTTGTGCCGCAATTCTTGCGTCAAATATTCGTCTGGCTGAAGCAAGATTGGAATAGCCCAACTTAAGGGACAGCCCAACCACAAAATTGTTAATGATTGCCATCGTTTTGGCTAATGCGGGTTGCGAAATTCGAGTCGCATCTTCGCGTAAAGTGACATCACGACGATAATGCAATCCATTTTCGATTCCCCAGTAGGCCCGTGTCCATTGTAACAACTGTGCCGCAGATGCTTTTTCGGGTGTACAACTAGTGATTCCGTAAACGGCCTCACTTGATTGTCTTCCCGTTCGCAACTGAGTGACGAATCGTTCTAACCTAAAAACCTGGTAGACCCCAGGCCAATTCAAAAACTGCTCTTC
>JBNKHS010000191.1:0-8253 GCA_050290485.1 Promineifilaceae bacterium (SeqCode)
TTCCAACTTGCGCGAGTGGGTAACAGAAAAGAGCAACGGCCGTTTTTCAGCCAACAATATCACCAGCATCAGCATCACCAAGATACGCATTGGTGGCCCCAAAGCAGTAACCAACAAATTGCTGCGTCTGCCGAAAGGCAGCATTTGTGTTGTCAATGCGCTAACTTATCAAGATTTGGAACTGTTTGTCGCCGGTCTGCTCGCTGCGGAAAAAGCAGGCAAAACTTATTTGTATCGCACAGCAGCCTCTTTTGTGCGTGTCCGTGCTGGATTGTTGAAACGGCCGTTATTGACAGCAAATGATCTCTTCGCAAAAAAAGAACCCGCAGCCAATGGCGGGCTGATCATCGTCGGCTCCTATGTGCCCAAAACAACAGCACAAGTCAACTATTTGTTACAAAGCGGAAAGGTTACGGCCGTATCCATTGATGTCAACCAACTACTTGATGATGCCTCGCAAAAAGCAGCGATCAAAGCCACCATCACCCAAGCCGAAGCTGGGCTGCAAAACGGGAAAGATGTCGTCGTTTACACCAGCCGCAAACTGGTAAGTGGTAACGATGCCGTTAGCAGTCTAGCCATTGGCAAGCGCATCTCCGCCAGCCTCATTCAAATTGTGCAAGGCATAAAAACACGCCCGCGTTACCTCATTGCTAAAGGAGGCATTACCTCTAGTGATGTGGCCACCAAAGGGCTGAATATCCAGCGAGCGATGGTACTTGGTCAACTCCTGCCCGGTATTCCCGTTTGGCAAGCAGGCAGTGAAAGTCGCTATCCTGATATGCCCTATGTGGTCTTTCCAGGAAATGTTGGTGGTGACGATGCGCTGTGTGTGGCGGTAGAGGTGTTAGCTCAGAAGTAAATAAACAAAAGGTGTTGCAAGTGGCAAGTTGCGTGTTGCAAGTATGTTTACCTGCGACTTGCACCGTGCAACCTGCAACAAAGAAGAACTATGTTAATTTCAACAAAAAAATTACTCCTCAATGCCCAAGATGGTGGTTACGCCATCGGTGCATTTAATGTTTATAATCTTGAGGGTGTGAAAGCGGTAATCAATGCTGCTGAAGCCACAAATAGCCCCGTCATCTTACAACTGCACCCCAAAGCCTTGGCATATGGCGGTACCCCGATGGTGGCTTTATGTTTGGCTGCTGCGGATGAGGCGAAGGTGCAAACGGCCGTTCATCTCGATCACAGCACCTCCGCCGAGGCAATCAAGCGTGCCCTCCATGCAGGGGTCTCTTCTGTGATGGCGGACGGCTCTCATTTGAGTTATGCCCAAAATGTCGAGTTTACGACTGAAATGACCCAATTAGCCCATCAACAAAATTCGGCCGTGGAAGCTGAACTGGGGCGAATCAGCGGCACAGAGGATGGACTAACTGTCTCCGAATTTGAAGCGCGCTTTACGGATCCCAGCATAGCAGCAGAATTTGTCGCCCAAACAGACATTGATGCCTTAGCGGTGTGCATCGGCAATGTACACGGCAAATATCATCGCCCACCAAACCTAGATTTTGCCCGATTGGCGCAAATTCGTGAACAGGTCAACGTGCCCCTTGTGCTGCATGGCACATCTGGTTTGCCAGATGAGATGATTCAGCAATCTATCGCTCTGGGCGTGTGCAAATTCAACGTCAATACAGAAGTACGAAATGCCTTTGTACAAGCGATGAAACAAAGCACAGCAACAAAACCCCCACCTGATTTACTCGTGGTCATGGAAGCAGGCATTGCTGCGATGCAAACGCAAATCATATCCAAATTAAAGTTATTTGGATCAATTGCAAAATCTTAAAGTTGTAGGGATTTGGCGGTGCCAAATCCAATTTACAATGATAATTTCAATATGAGGGAGAAAATGGGCAATAAGCAAACGCTCAAAGGCGCCGTCATTGGCGCAGGTTATTTTAGTCAATTTCAATGTGCCGCGTGGCAGCAAATACCAGAAGTGACGATTACGGCCGTTTCTGACTTCTCGCCAGAAAAAGGAGCTGCATTTCAACAACGTTTCGGCATTGCCAATTTTTACACCGATTACCAAGAGATATTGGCGCAAGAAAAACCTTACAATTTACAGCGTCATTTTGTAGATTGTATGGTCTCAGGAAAGCAATTTGAAAATAATGGCCAAGATTATTTGAGAACGATCCTTGCTGTGGAAAAAACGTATGAGTCGGCAGATTTGGGGCAGGTGGTGGAGATTGGCGTGTAGACGTGAAAACGTGTAAACGTGATTGATCCTGAACAAGCTGGCTCATTATAGATCCGTCACGTTTATACGTCTCACGTTTATTCTTTCTTGCGTGGTTTCCGGCGTCGCCGCCGACGCTTGTTGCCTGATTGTTGTTGCTGTTGTTGTTTTGGTTCTTCTGGCTGTGGCGGTGGCGCATGCAATGATTGTTGATAATAATCATCAAGCAGCATCGCCATCAATTCCAGACCTTCTTCATCATTGGCCCATTCACGCACGAGGGGGATAAAGCGCTGCATACGCTCTGTTTTTAGTTTGTCTCGCTCCCGCTGTGCTGCTTCGAGCAAAACCGTAGTGCGCTCAGAAACGATGGCAGTGACATCATCATCTGTGGGAGTTGGTCGTTCCTCAAAATCAATGCCATACTTTTTGGCAATACGATTGAGCTGTGCCTCTTCTGAAAAATCACCGACGAGGGAAATCGCTTCACCCATCGCGCCAGCCCGTCCTGTACGTCCCGCACGATGGATGTATTGCTCCAAATCTTGGGGCACTTCATATTGAATAGCATGCGACAAATTGGAAATGTCGATCCCGCGCGCGGCCACATCAGTTGAGACAAGGTACCGTAAACGGCCGTCTCGCAGACGATCCATCACCCGATCACGTTCCCGCTGTTCTACATCTCCGCTTAGCTCGTCGGCATCATAGCCAAAGCGGCGCAAGACTGTCGCCACAAAGTGCACCCGTGTTTTTGTATTACAAAAAATAATCGCCGATGCTGGGTTTTCCACTTCGATGATGCGTACCAAAGCACGGTCTTTGTCCAAAGCAGGCATTTTGTAAAAAACATGCGCCGTTTCGGCAACATGCACGTGATCTTGACTCAAGCTAAGGAACTTTGGATCATGCAAAAATTGACGCGCCAAACTTTTTACCTGTTCTGGGTACGTCGCAGAAAACATACCGCTGACGCGTTTATCTGGTAAATACTCTTGGACATGGCGCATATCTGGGTAAAAGCCCATTGACAACATGCGGTCAGCTTCATCAAAAATAAGCACTTTTAACTTTTTCAAGGAGAGTGAGCCACGCAGCAAATGATCGAGGACACGTCCCGGGGTGCCCACGACAAGATGCGCCCCTTCACGAAACGCCTTGAGTTGTGGGCCATATTTTGTGCCCCCATAAACAGCAACAACACGAGGGCCACTGTCACCAACTAATGTCTTTGCCTCTTCGGCAACCTGCTGGGCCAATTCGCGTGTGGGCACAAGCACCAATGCCTGGCAATTATCTTGTCTGGCATTGACAATTTCGATGATGGGCATAATAAATGCGCCCGTTTTGCCGCTCCCTGTACGCGACTGTACCATCACATCTTGCCCAGAAATAATATAAGGCAATGCTCTTGATTGCACAGGCGTTAATCCCTGCCAACCAGCCCGTTTTGTGGCCTCGAGAAGTCTTGGTGGTAAATCTTTGATGGTAACTTCTGGTAATTTTGTTTCTTCTACGTTATCACCTTGCGGTGTTTCTTCATTCATAAATCCTTCTTTTTAAGTATTATCTATGATGGATAATAACGGATTTTGAAAGAAGGACAACTGAGGTTTGTACTATCAAAACAGTTATGATGTGCAGAGAAACGGCCGTTTCCCAGTAAAATCTAGGGATGGTTCAAAAATAACTTGATTCTTTCATTTGGGTCATTCCTGCGTAGGCGGTAATCCACTCGACTAATATATGGATTCCTGTTTTCACGGGAATGACAACTGTAAAGTTATTTCCTTACGTTTATGAACCATCACCAAACATGTATATCAGATCTCCACACTCATCACATTCAAGGCGGCAATACTATATTGTTCTACAGCTGAGCCACTATCGTCTAATTCTGTGAGCCGCGCCCAATTATTGGCAATATGGACACCATTCAAAAAGACACCACCACCGGAAGCCCCTGGTTGCAAAAAGTTGTCTAACTCAATATGTGGTGCATTTTCTTTATCATGGATGGCGCGAATATGTGCCCATTCGACGTGCGCTGTTTGCCCATCCCAGTTGAGTTGAGCGATCTCCGTGCCAACCTGCAAATGTGCATCTTGCCATGCCATAAATTGTGCAGACGGAATCTCTAACATTTCAAACAAACCTTGGTCTCCGTATGACAGAAAATCAAAAATCAGAAGTTGTTCATCTTCAAAAACAACGGTGAAGGCGGTTAAGGGCATATCTTGCAAAATCACCTCTCCGTTCACACGAGAGATGGAGACTTTGATCCGTGCTCCTTCTGCATTATTTTGCATTTGGGTTAATGGTAATGAAAAGTGATTATGGGTGATTAAATAACGGCCGTCTTTCACCGTACCATGGCTCGTGCCGCGTTCAATGTAAGTGCGTGTGTCCCCTTCACTTTGCCATTCGCGAAACTGGATGCGCAGCGTACTGGCCAATATTTTTTCCTCTATTGCCCGACAATTTTGCAATATTTCTGGGGTTGGGCTGGAACAAGAAAGAGTCTCTTGATTTGTGTTGATTTTGGCAGTTGGTTGTTTTGGTGTGCGGGTTACTGTCATTTCATTTTGTCCACAGCCAAATAAAAATAAAGAAAGGAAGCAAAAAGTAAAAAGAATCGTTAGTTGAGTACGCATTGGGACCACCTCAATTTCATCAGTGGCTGACAAAAGTTTGTCCGCCGAAATCATGTCAAGAACTGATTTCAGCTTCGCGTCTCGGGGTGATCTGGGAGTGATACGGCCGTTATCCTACCGTCAACTGGCGTGAGCAATCCGTGATAATTTTTTTTGCTGTCCGTTCACGCTATTAGGTAAGCAGGGTAAAAAAATCGGGTGATTTTTGCCGCACCTGAGAAAAATAGGGACATTTTGCGTGAACAAATAGACGTGTAGCGTGAACAAATGCGCAAGAACCAATTTTTTTGTGCTACACTGCCAACAGAAAACAACATCGCGTCAGCACCAAACCAATCACATAAAAAACAGCAGTAACAATTGTTCACGCAACATAAATTAGGCGGAACAAATATCTTGGCTCAAATTCCTCCTAATCATGAGGTGAATTTCTTGTTCACGTAAGTTCGTGAGCGTTTATTGTGAGGAAGAAATCATGTATCGGTTAAATCTTTCCCTATTGGGTTCGTTTGCAGCTACGTTAGATGAACGGCCGTTAACACAATTCCGCACCAATAAAGTCCAAGCCCTACTCGTTTATCTTGCTTTGGAAGCACCAACCATCCATCGTCGTGACTTTTTAATGGAATTATTGTGGCCCGGCCTCCCCCAAAAATCGGCACAAGTGAATTTGCGCCAAACAACCTATCAGTTAAAGAAAACAATTCCCGACATAAAAAACGAAATCACAGAACCCATCCCCTTTATACTGAGTGAAAGACAAACCATCCAACTAAACCCTCAATTTCCAATTACGTCTGATATAACACAATTTGCAAAATTGCTAAAACAGGTCCATCAACATACACATGAAGATCTGCTCAGTTGCCACCAATGCCGAGATTTACTCGAAGACGCGCTATCTTTATACAAAGGGGATTTTCTCGCAGATTTTTCGCTTTATGACAGCAATAATTATGAAACATGGGCAGCAACCAAACGAGAAGGATTACGTCGTCAATGCCTTGACACGCTCAATATATTAACCGTTATCTACATTGAAGAAGCATCGTACCAAAATGCGGAAACAACCGCACGACAACAGTTACAAATGGATCATTTGCGCGAAGATGGGTACCAACATCTGATGAAAATTCTGGCATTAACAGGGCGGCGCAATGAAGCATTAGCTCTGTATCAGGAATGTGCACAACGACTGCAAACGGAATTGGGGATGGCGCCAGCGGTCAAAACTACCGCATTGTATGAACAAATCAGAACGGGTGATATTTCTATTGTCACGCCACCCCAAAAAGGAATCCGTGGCTACGATTTACAAGAAGAGCTCGGTCAAGGTGCTTTTGGCACCGTTTTCTGTGCCAAGCAAAAAGGAATTGGCCGCGAAGTTGCTGTTAAGATCATCCAGCCACAATATGCCAACCGACCCGATTTTATCCGCCGTTTTGAAGTAGAAGCACAAATTGTCGCCCGGCTGGAACATCCATACATTGTCCCTTTGTATGATTATTGGCGTGAACCGGATGCGGCTTATTTGGTGATGCGTTGGTTACGTGGTGGCAGTTTACAGGAAGCATTGCAGAAACGGCCGTATTCGGCCACAAACACCAACCGCATCCTCTCCCAAATTGCAGAAGCCCTGACAACAGCACATCGCCAAAACATTGTTCACCGCGACATTAAGCCTTCCAACATTTTGCTCGATGAAGAGGGCAATGGTTACCTTTCCGATTTTGGCATTGCCAAAGATTTTAATCATGACGAAGGACTCACCCTACCTAATCAGCAGCTTGGATCCCCAGCATATATCTCCCCAGAACAATTATTGGGGGAAACTGTATCACCAGCAACCGATATTTACAGCTTGGGATTGGTCCTCTACGAATTATTAACAGGAGCACGACCATTTTCGACCACATCTATTGCTGAGCTCATCCAAAAACAGATAAACGAGCCGCTACCTTTGGTCCATCCGCAACGCCCAGACCTGCCATCAAAAGTAGACGAAATCATTCAGCGTGCCACATCGAAAAAAGCGTCAGAGCGGTATGCTACACCTTCAGAGTTGGCCTATGCGTTCCAACAGCTTGTGCCATCTAATGGACGGATTATCGCTGCAACACCACTCAAACCTACTGTAGAAATCCCAGATTCAGAGATCAGTAACCCATACAAAGGGCTGCGCGCTTTTCAAGAAACAGACGCAAGCAACTTTTACGGCCGTTCTGCACTCATCCAACAACTGCTCGCACGCTTAGCAAACAGCAAAGTAAGCAACAATCATTATTTGTCGAATCCTCCTGATTTTGGAGATTCAAGGGGTTGGGAGGGGAGCCACTTTCTAGCTATTGTCGGACCCAGCGGCAGCGGTAAATCGAGTGTCGTTAAAGCTGGGCTCCTACCCGCTTTACGCAATAACGCTTTAGACGGATCAAAAAACTGGTTCATTATGGAAATGATTCCCAGCACACACCCACTTGAAGAGTTAGAGGCGGCACTATTTCACGTTGCCGTCAATCCACCACCATCACTGCTAGAACCATTACAAAAAGATGAACGTGGTTTGGTGCGCACCCTCAAGCGCATTCTCCCACAACAAACCAATCAAGATAACGCAACTCATTTACTTCTTGTTATCGATCAATTTGAAGAGCTCTTTACACTCGTTGCAGATGAAGCGGAGCGTAAACAATTTATTGATCTTCTGCTTGCTGCACTCAATGAGCCACGCCTCCATTTTCATATGCTCGTGACCCTGCGAGCTGATTTTTATGACCGTCCGCTGCAATATGCGCAACTGGGACAACTGCTCAAACAAAACACAGAAATTATTTTGCCCCTCACGCCAAATGAAATCGAAGAAGCAATCATTGCCCCCGCCAAACAAATGGGCGTGCAATGTGCTTCTGGCTTGGTCTCGGCTGTCATTGCCGACGTCAACGAACAGCCAGGCGCTTTGCCATTGATGCAGTATGCTTTAACAGAATTGTTTGAAAACCGAAACGGCCGTCTCATGACCCTCAAAACCTACCAAGAAATTGGTGGCGTTACTGGTGCCTTAGCCAAACGCGCCGACGAAATCTACGATGGACTCCCACTTGCCGCGCAAGAAGCAACACGCCAGTTGTTCTTGCGCCTTGTTACTTTGGGCGAAGGTGTTGAAGACACTCGGCGACGTGTACGTCAAACTGAATTAACACAACTGGGTGATAATGTTGAACAAGAAATAGGGAACAGTCAACAATTAACAGAACAAATCACAAATGATTTTCTTCCTTCATCCCTCATCCTGCATAATTTAGAAATTTACGGCCGTTACCGCCTTCTCACCTTCGACCATGACCCCATTACACGCGAACCAACCGTTGAAGTAGCCCATGAAGCGTTAATTCGTGAATGGCAGCGATT
>JBNKHS010000192.1:0-8251 GCA_050290485.1 Promineifilaceae bacterium (SeqCode)
GATACCTTTGATTCTAGAATTTCATTTTTAGACAGCAACTTTACATTTAATTATACACTCATATTGGCATTTCGCCTAAATTGTGGCGCACAATCTCTGTCTCTGGATGTAAACTCACCACCCAACTAGATAATCCTTTTACGGCCGTTTGCAAACCTTGTGTCGAGCGTGGAAATCCAATTTCGTGCAAACGCACTACCACTTCATTGTTCTCCCGCTGACGAATTTGCACCCCAAGCCGCTGTGACAACGGTGTTTCGCTAATGTAAGAATCGATCAATAAGGTTTTCCCATCTTGCGCCAAAAACGCTTCCAAAAAGCGGACATTCACCTCACCGTCATGAATGTGCTGTTGTGTAAATTTAGATTCAATCTCTGGCAAACTGAGTGGGGTTTTGATAATCATATGGGGCATGGCAAACTCCTGGGGGATGGGATAGCTTTGGGAAACGGCCGTATCATTGCGCTGCCATTTGTAGTAATGGCAAATATGCCCTAAACCAATTCCCCGCTCTTCATACTTCGTAACCAACCGGTCTCTATCTTCATTGACAAATGTCGTGCCTAGACGACTCTTAAAATAAGCGGTTCTTTCTAGCCGCTCTGTAATCCATTCTGCATAATCTGCGTGATCCGTAGCAATATCCAACAACCCATTGGGCTGCATACGCGTCGCCAACAAATTCAAGAACTCATCTTGAATCAAACGGCGATGGTAATGCGCTGCTTTGCGCCAGGGATCGGGGAAATTAATATACACTTCAGCAACGGATTCGTAAGCACAAAGGGCTTGCAACAGATAGTTGGCATCACACTGCATGACGCGCACATTGGTCAAGCCAGCACGCTCAATTTTGCTTACAGCACGGCGTAGCGATGGCACAGAAATTTCGACACCGATGATATTGCAAAACGGCCGTTTCTGAGCCAGATCGAGCAAAAAATGGCCCCCACCAAAACCGATTTCAATAATGAAAGGAGCTTCCCGTCCATAAATCTCAGCCCACGTCGTCGGCCAAGGTAACTTCCTATCAGGTAAAACAAGTTGATTCATGCACAAATTATATCTTTCTTTACCCAATTTACGACGACGTTCATTAATTTTACACGCTCAAACGTATCATAGCATGTTGCCATTATCTGAGCAGGTCACGCTATAGACACTTTTTTAATACTATTTTGCCACCTATTTGACACCTTAATGCTTCTTTACTATAATTTCTCTTAATTCGTCTGCAGACAACAAAAGACTAGATTACAAATCTTACTTGGCGGGTTGGAGCTAGGGAGGTGGTTCGTTTAGACAATCACTAAATCAGTAAAGCTTTGCGAGTGAACACAAACCCAAATATTTCATTCAAGAAGCAAGCCTTTCCTTATCGATTTATCAATGAAAAATTTACAACTGTGAATAAGCAATGTGGCTTTTGCACTGCTTAATTCCCCTTGCCTATTCACAACAAACATTCCTATTTGCAGAATGTTTGTAAATTATCTGGAGGATAATATGTTTAAAAAACGTTGGGCATGGACAATGCTTGCCGTCGCAATTGGCGCGTTGTTGTTAGCCGCCTGTCAACCCCAAACCGAAACGGTTACAGTTGAGGTCACTCGTGTTGTCACTGAAACTGTTGTAGAAGAAGGGGAGCAAGTTGAAGTAACTCGTATCGTTACCGAAACTGTCGTCGAAACGCAAGAAGTGACACCCGAGCCAGAAGCACCAGGAAGCAAAGATATGGTTGTCTGTATGGCCCAAGAACCGGATACCCTTTACACATATGGTGGCAATATGCTGGCAGCAACGGCCGTTCAGGTTGCCATGTTTGAAACAGAAGTCACCACCTTTTCTTATGATTATCAAGCATTAGGTATTGAAAAATTACCAACACTTGAAGACGGAGATGCCGTTGTTGGTGAAGTTGAAGCCAATGCCGGTGATATTGTTTTGGATGCTGATGGAAACCCTGCTGAACTCGCAGAAGGTGTCTCTGTGATCAATGCTGCTGGCGAAGTTGTTGAATTTAGTGGCGAACCAATCACAATGCAAAACATCACAGTTGATTTCACTTTGAAGCCACGAGTATGGTCAGATGGTGAACCAGTTAAAGCAAGCGACTCTGTTTACAGCTTCAATCTCAATGCAGACCCCGATACGCCCGCTGGTAGATTTGTCGTCGACCGTACAGCAAGCTACGAAGCAACTGGCGATCTATCTTTGCGTTGGACAAGCATTCCTGGCTTCCTCGATCCCACATTCTTTACCAATGTCTGGCAACCTTTACCAGAACATGCTTGGAGCCAATATACGGCAGCAGAACTGTTAGAAGCAGAGGAATCTAGTCGGCTACCTATAAGTGATGGTGCATTTGCAATTGAAGAATGGGTGGCAGGTGATTCCATCCGTCTCGTCCCCAATCCACATTATTACCGTGCCGATGAAGGACTCCCCTATTTGGATAGCGTTACCTACAAATTCATCCCCGATACCAACCAATTAATCGCTCAATTGCTTTCTGGAGCGTGTGATATTGGTACACAAGATGGGCTAACCGTTTCTGATGCCCCATTCCTCATCGAAGCAGAAAACAATGGTTTGATTACACCCTACTTCCAAACAGGAACTGTATGGGAACATATCGACTTTGGCATTGATTCCTATGGCGATTACGGTGATGATATTGGTCGTCCAGACTGGTTCGAAGATGTACGCGTTCGTCAGGCCATGACCATGTGTACAGATCGCCAAAGCATGGTTGACAACATCTTATACGGCCGTTCCGAAGTCATTCACACCTACATCCCCAGCGTTCATCCACTCTATCCAGAAGATGGACTTACTGAGTGGCCCTACGATGTTGAAGCAGCTAACGCTTTATTAGACGAAGTTGGTTACGTTGATAGTGATGGTGACGGCATCCGTGAATACACCGACGGCACACCTTTCTCCATTAGCTTAGGGACAACAGTTGGCAATGAAATGCGGCAACAATTGACACAGGTCTTCAAAGAAAACCTAACTGAATGTGGTATCGAAATAAATCTGGAATATGTGCCTTCAAGTGAATGGTTTGCTTCTGGCCCTGATGGTCCGCTCTTTGGTCGCCGCTTCGATTTAGGTGAATTCGCTTGGATTAGCGCCGTGCAGCCAAGCTGTGGCACCTACTTAACCAGCCAAATTTCTGGCCCCATCGAAGAAGGATTCGGCGGGTGGAACTCTTCTAATGAAACCGGTTGGAGCAATGAAGAATATGATCAAGTTTGTAACACAGCGCTCTCTTCACTTCCGGGAACAGCTGCTTACGAAGACAATCACAAAGAAGCACAACGAATCTTCTCTCAAGAGTTACCTGTTATTCCTTTATTCTTGCGTCTCATTGTCGCCGCAACGCGTCCAAATGTATTGAACTTCACCGTTGATCCAACTGGTGGCACAGAAATGCAAAACATTTATATGTTCGATTTAGAACAGTAATGTAATCCTCGTAAAGATGACAGTGATAATTGCGAGTCATTGTCATCTAGGGTGGATTGGCACAAATAGTGTCAATCGCCTCCCAAAGCGTCGTGATGTTGGTCGCATCACGACGCTTTTCTTGCTCCATCGAGCCAGTTGCGTCACAATACCGCCTCACACTATTTCTAATAATTGAGGTTTAATTTTGCACAAGAAAAATATACGAATTATTGGGGTTCCCATGGATTTGGGACAAAGTCGACGTGGTGTCGACATGGGACCCAGCGCAGCTCGCTATGCAGGGTTACAAGCACGTTTAGAACGCCTTGGCCATACAGTACATGATGAAGGCAATGTGGCCGTGCCCAATCCGGAAGAGGATGTGGCCCAAACTGGGGCACGGCGATTAAAAGCAGTTACGGCCGTTTGTAACAATATCTACACCATCGCCCGCGAATGTGTCACCCACGAAGAGTTCGCCATCTTCATCGGTGGCGACCACAGCATGAGTATTGGTTCTGTTGCCGCCGCGGCAGAAGATGGTCCCGTCGGCGTTATTTGGATTGACGCCCATGGCGACTTTAATACACCGGAAAGTTCTCCTTCGGGCAATATCCATGGCATGCCTGTAGCCGCATTAACTGGAGATGGGCCAGATTCGTTAGTCAATGTCGGCAAAGAAGGAGCCAAGTTACATCCTACGCAAATTGTACAAATTGGCATTCGTGACTTAGATAATGCAGAACGGGAACGGCTGGCACAAAGTGGGATCTCTATTTTTACGATGCGCCATGTTGATGAAAATGGCATTGCTTCCATCGCCAAACAAGCCTTGGAACGGCTGCGTCATCTGCCCCGCATCCATGTTAGCTTAGATATGGACAGCCTAGATCCTGATGAAGCACCGGGGGTGGGCACACCTGTTCCGGGCGGGCTTACTTACCGTGAAGCCCATCTGCTCATGGAAATTTTAGGAGACAGTGGACGGGTGCAATCTCTCGACATTGTGGAAATAAATCCAATTCTTGATACGATGAATAAAACGGCCGAATTAGCGGTTGAGTTAGCGGCCTCATTATTAGGACAAAGGATTCTTTGATGAAGAGTGGAGATTGACGACTAGCGGTCGTGAAATTAGAGATTAAGAACAACAATCCCCAATCTCTAATCTCGTGGCCAAGCCACAAATCTCCAATCTCCAATTTTTATTATGGCAGGCATTACACAAGGTCTCCAAGCAGAGGCTTACGACAGACAATATAGTGACAAAGATCTGGTTAATCGGATCATTTCCTACTTTAAACCCTATAAAAAAGAAACCGTCATCATCACAATAGCCATTTTTATGGTCGCATTAGCATCAGCAAGTGTCCCTATTTTAGTTTCTGTTGGTGTAAATTTAATTGCGGAAGAAGGGACAAATCAGTCTATTGCCCCTTATTTAGTTACGGCCGTATTTGTGGCTGGCGTTTCGATCTGGCTTTTCAACTGGGTACGCCGCCGTTTAGCAACGCAAGTGATTGCGGATGTTGTCCTCAACATGCGCGAAGATGCTTTTGAAGGAACTATTCATCAAGATATGTCCTTCTTTGATGAATATAGTTCGGGGCGTGTCGTCAGCCGCATTTCCAGCGATACCCAGGAGTTTGGAGAAGTCATTATCTTGGCGACAGACCTCATTAACCAATTGGCTGTCGCATTTATTCTTGTTATCACCTTGGTCACCATCAACTGGCAGCTTACCTTACTTGTTTTAATCATGACACCGTTTGTTGCAATGACGGCATTAGGCTTTCGTAGTTTGGCCCGCCGGACAACCCGCCAAAGCACACGGGCTGTTGGGGAAGTCAATAAATCAATTCAAGAAGCAGTGACTGGTATTCGTATTGCTAAAAACTTTCGCCAAGAACACGCCATTTATGAAGAGTTTCACGATGTCAACTTCCAAGCGTACACAATTAATGTACGTCGAGGTTTTGTCCTCTCCAATATCTTTCCCACATTGAACATTTTGTCGGGGATCGGTACGGCCGTTCTCATCTACTTTGGTGGGTTAAGTGCCACATCTGGCGTAATTTCAATAGCGGCTTGGTATCTTTTTGTGGCTACCGTGGATCGCTTTTGGTTCCCAGTCACCAACTTATCTGCCTTTTGGAGTCAATTCCAACAAGGACTTTCTGCTTCCGAACGCGTCTTTGCGTTGATGGATGTAGATTCTGATGTCGTACAAACAGATGCCAAGAAGATACCGAACTTAGATGGGGAAATTCGCTTTGATCATGTCGATTTTCGGTATTCGGAACAAGAAAAAGTCTTAGATAATTTCTCACTAACCATTGTACCAGGCGAAAGTGTAGCTTTGGTCGGTCACACTGGTGCGGGTAAATCTTCAATCATCAAGTTAGTGGCTCGCTTTTATGAATTCCAAAACGGCCGTTTATGTATTGACAGCCAAGATATTCGCACCCTCGACTTGCCCGACTATCGCAACCAATTGGGGATCGTCTCCCAAGTGCCTTTCTTGTTTGCCGGAACCGTGGCCGAAAATATCAGATACGGCCGTCCCGAAGCAACAGACGCCGAAATCGAAACGTTTGCCCGCAAAATCGGAGATGGTGAATGGCTAGAAACATTGCCCGATGGTTTAAATAGTGAAGTAGGCGAACGTGGCAATCGTCTCTCGATGGGACAACGGCAACTGGTTGCTCTCACCCGTGTCTTGGTACAAAATCCGCGCATCTTCATTTTGGATGAAGCCACCGCCAGCGTTGACCCATTTACCGAATCACAAATTCAGCAAGCACTTGATCTGATCATGGCCGACCGTACATCCATCATTATTGCTCACCGATTGTCCACAATTCGGGCTGCGGACCGCATTATCGTTTTGCAAAGGGGAAAGATCATTGAGCAAGGAGATCACGCTGATTTGATGGCGCAACAAGGGCATTATGCAGAACTGTATGACATGTATTTCCGCCACCAATCACCAAAATATCAACCAGTTAAAGGGGAATACGGCCGTTCGTAATCATTTCTAAAAATACACAAACATAGTTTTACAAAGCGGTGGTTAAACCTTTCGGCAAGCTCTTCGCAACGAGCGATGGCTGAGCTTGCCGAAGCCAAAGCGGTATGCTCAATGCGTAATCGCCCTTGCAGCATAAGCACGCTCCTGTTCCGTCTCACGCAAATCTACTCCATGTTCAAGCAATGCTTTGAGGTTGGTCATGAAAAAGCTCCACCCCATATTACAACCCATATGCCATTGCACGTGCCCACGTTCCGTATCAGGTAAATTTTCCTGTTTTAGGACAATAGATGTCGTGTCGCCCAAATCTGTAAATTGCACTGTAACCACAATCTTTTTATCTAGATCCGTTGCCTGATCGCCAAATGTAAATTGCAGCCGTTCATTTTCAACAACATCTAAAAAAGTACCTGTCGCCTGTACATCTTGATGCCAATGCCACAGATAATCATCTCCTACCTGTACAACTTCTTCAGGGGGACGCTCCTGCTGCGTTGAGGCAATAAACCATTTTGTGATTTCGTTAGGTTTTGCCCATGCCGCAAAAACGGTAGGCAGATCCGCTTGAATAAAAATCTCACGTGTAAATTGTGTCCAATCGTAATTAAATTCGTTCATGATTTCTCCTGCAAAAGCAATATTTGTAGAGACGCCGCCGCTGGCGCGTCTTCGACATTTCATTCACGGTGATGTAACCACACATGCAAATCTCTTTGAAAATAATCAACGCAGAGGGAAGAAGTAATTGAGACGCCCTAGCAAGGACGTCTCGACATTTATTCGGAATCTTCGGGAACGAGGTAATCGTAAAGAGCTTGCAGGCGCTGATCCCAAACGGCCGTAATTGTTTCCATCCATTTCACCGTTTCGGCCAACGCTTGTGGCGTCAATGTGTAGCGCTTATCTCGCCCGTCTTGACGCATCGTAACCAATTCAGCTTCGGTCAAAATCTTTAGATGCTTGGTTACACCCTGCCGCGTAATCGGCAATTCCTGCGCCAACTCCGTCGCCGTCTTTTCGCCATCGCTTGCCAATCGTTCCAAAATGCTACGACGACGGCTATCCGCAAGGGCAGCAAAGACGCGATCTTGCAACAGATCACTCATGCAGGTTCTCCGGTTAAATAATCGACCAATTCTTGTAGCTCAACTCGCCAGCCACTGACATTTTCTTGGAAGTTTTGTTCGCGAACGGCCGTTTCTAAACCAGTAAATCCCGTTTCCACAACAGACAACTGGGTCCCATTCTCTACTTCTGTTAAAGAAAAAGTGACGACTGTGCTGTTTGCTGGGGTCAGCGGTTCGGTGTCTGGTACTGTGTGCGCCTGCCAACGGTAGGCAAACGTATGGGGGGGCTCAATACGTTCAATACGGCCGTTTGAGGTACCGTGCTCATTCCAGGTAAATTTGATTTCCCCGCCCTCTCGCAAATCTAGCGTCACACGATTGCTAAACCAATGTGTCAATCCATCAGCGGTAGCAATCGCTTCCCACACACGGGTAATGGGAACCGGTAAAAAAAGCTCACGTTCAATCTTGTCAGAAAAGTTCATGTCAACCTCCATACATATATGCAACCAATCAGTTGCATATATAATAGCACAAGACAAAGAAAAGCGCAACCATTTAGTTGCGCTTTCAGGAAAATAAACAGAACTATCCTCAATTATCAGTTATACGTTATCCATTCAAAAGAATTACAAACAAACAATATACTAATTTGTTTCATAAGTAATTGCACTTTCTTTGTCATTCCCGCGTAGGCGG
>JBNKHS010000193.1:0-8225 GCA_050290485.1 Promineifilaceae bacterium (SeqCode)
GGCTCCTCGGCAGCCCCCGCCCGTGGATTCAAGATAATCCCAAAATGATCGTCACTGTTCCCGGCTACGACCGCCACTTCCACTTATTGGACACACTCGGCTATGAAATGATTCAAGTCGCCATTACCTCCGAAGGGCCAGATATGGACGCGGTTGAAGCATTGGTCAAAGAAGATGCTTCGATCAAGGGGATCTACTTTGTCCCCACTTACAGCAACCCAACTGGAGACACCGTCTCCGACGAAACCGTTCGCCGTTTAGCCAGCATGGAAACGGCCGCTTCTGATTTCACCATTTTGGCCGACGACGCCTACCGTGTCCACCACCTCGGCGCTGACCAAGACAACCCCGTCAGCCTCATTCGTGCTTGTGCAGAAGCTGGCAACCCCAATCGGCCGTATGTCTTTGGCTCAACCTCTAAAATCACCTTTGCCGGTGGTGGCGTTGGTTACTTAGGCACAAGTGTGGAAAATGTGGCTTATCTCAACAAATTGATGGGCGCACAATCCATTGGTCCCAACAAAATTGAACAATATCGTCATGTGCGCTTCTTGCAAACCTATCCCGGCGGCATTGCTGGCTTAATGGAAAAACATGCGGAACTACTCGCTCCAAAATTCCAAGCAGTACAAAATGTACTAGAGCGAGAATTAGGCGGTACAGGCTTAGCCACATGGACGAACCCCAAAGGGGGTTACTTTGTTAGCCTCGACACCAACAGGCCTGTTGCTGATCGTGTTGTGGAATTAGCCAAGGAAGCTGGTGTGGCGCTCACCCCTGCCGGTGCAACCTACCCATTGAAAAAAGATCCCAACAACAGCAACATCCGCCTCTCCCCCAGCCGTCCCCCCGTCGCTGAAGTAGAACAAGCGATGGAAGTGGTTGCTGCGTGTGTTAAGTTGGCGTCTGCTGAGTATGATGCAAATAATTAAAGGTGTGCAACTAAATGTTGCTTAACCTACGGTCATGAGATTGGAGATTGGGTAATTGTCTAAATCAGTTACCCAATTTTTATTTACAGATAGGCAACTACAACTAAAATCCCGGCAACAATCTCCACCCCTACTTCGGTAAAACCAAACTTTTTCACGTTAGGAATGGGTCGTGGTTGGGGATAAACCCAAATTGCGCGAATGAGTAAACCAATGAAGGGCAAGGTCGCTAAAAGTGGGATGATTTGGAAGACGGCGAGAAGAATAACGGCCGTTCCTGCCACAATATGCCCCCACAAAACCAAAGCTCGTGAAGACGGCCGTTTATGCGTGTCCGCCAGTCGCAAACGCACATAAAAAACACCCAACAGATTAAGTAACGCCATCAATCCATAGACCAACCAAGTATCACTTGTCAGTTCCCCGCTGACGGCAATCATGGCAGCGGGGGCCAACAAGGCCAAACCCGCTGCTCCCGCCAATTCCATCCACAAATTACGAACGGAGGTGTGCTTGCTTAAACTTGCCAAGGCATAGACAACAAACAATCCCAATACTGGAATGGCTAGAACAAACAATTCCCACAAGCCAAAACTTAATAAAACAATAAAAGAGAGAATAGCCAGCCCACTCAACCCGACAACTAATATTTGCACAATGGGCAAATCAGATTTGCGCCCTTTGCCTTGTTTTAACCGCAGCCACACGGTAGCTGGCTGACGCAGCAAAAACAAAGCAAGCCCCCCTACTAAAATGAAAAACGTCGCTAAATTAAACCCACCACCAATAGCAACACCGACAAAGTAAGGAACCAGCAACCACGACCATGAGCCATGTTCGGCTGGCAATAAAAGTTGTTTACGGAATTTGGCTTGTTTTGGTGAAGTTGTTCTGGTCATTTTATTTTTGCGGGATGAGATAGAGTAACATGGAAACGGCCGTTTCTGCTTGCACACTATGCGACAAATTGGCGGGCATATAAATCAAAGAACCTGCTTGGGCATGTACAGTCTCATCTCCCAGGCCAACCGTCGCCTCGCCCTCTAAAAAGTGCAGAATGGCCGGAAAAGCGGCCGTATGTTCTGTCAACGCCTCTCCAGCGGCAAAACCAAACAAAGTTGCCTTCACATCATCATTACTCATCACCTTGCGGCTGACAATGCTTTCAGCAGGAATATCATTTATCAACGTCGCTACATTTTCCACAAAATCGTACTTACTCATGTTGTTGAACCAAACCTCCAAAGTTTCATACCACTATACCGAGACCTGCACAAAATCCCAAGGCAATCAATCATAAAATGATGATGATTAAAATCAGGTCCATTCTGAAAAAGCAAAAAGCACCGTTGCTTTTTAAGTAACGGTGCCTTGGTTTGTTCCAAACTTGAATCTGGTGAATCTCGCTCGGAAGTTATGCTTCTTCGGCCGCACGCATTGGCGGAACGGCCGTACCCCCAGAGACAGATGTTAGAGCTACATTCAAGTTTCCATTTGCAGAATCAGTTGCTAGCGGATCTTCAATACCAGCCAATAACGCAATATCCAAAATTTCACTGAGGTGGTTCACAGGAATCAATGTCAAATCCCTACGCACACTATCTGGTAAATCAGGAATGTCTTTCGCATTATCTTTTGGCAAGAAGACTGTACGGATACCAGCGCGATGAGCCGCAATCGTTTTCGACTTTAACCCACCAATCGCCAATACCTTGCCTCGTAATGTAACTTCGCCCGTCATCGCAACATCTCGCCGTACAGGTCGTTTGGTAAAGGCAGAGATAATTGCTGTTGCCATGCCAATTCCCGCACTAGGACCATCTTTCGGGGTCGCACCGTCAGGAACATGAACATGGATATTCACTTCGTCAAAAATCGTTGGCTCTAACCCCAAAGAGCGTGCATTGGCTCGGGCATAAGTTAAGGCAGCTTGAATGGATTCGCGCATGACATCACCTAAAGAGCCAGTCAATGTAATACGGCCGTTGCCCTCACTCAAACTAACCTCAATAGGTAACGTATCACCACCAAAACTACTCACTGCCAAACCCGTAACTACGCCAATCTCATCCTTTTCTTCCGCAATGCCATAACGGAACTTTTCAGGACCGAGAAATTCTGTCACATCATCCATCGTAATGACAAAAGATCCTTCTTCACCCATAGCAATTTTGACAGCCAATTTACGGACAACACTACCAATATTCCGTTCTAAACCACGAACACCCGCTTCCCTTGTATAATAGCGAACCAGATAACGTAAAGCCTCAGCCTCAAAAGAAACATCCATATCGGCAATCCCATGTCCTGCCAATTGTTTCTTTAACAAATAATTATTGGCAATCGCCACTTTTTCTTCTTCAATATAGCCTGGCATCGTAATCGTTTCCATCCGATCCAACAACGGACCTGGAATCGTATTGAGTTGATTAGATGTCGTTATAAAAATCACTTGACTTAAATCAAACGGAACTTCCAAATAATGATCTGTAAATGTTCCATTTTGTTCTGGGTCCAAAACTTCCAACAATGCAGATGCAGGATCCCCTCGCCAATCCGAACCTACTTTATCAATCTCATCTAAGACAATAACAGGATTGTTCGTGCCAGCATCTTTTAAAGCACGAATAATACGTCCTGGAATAGCACCAACATACGTACGACGATGACCACGAATCTCTGACTCGTCACGAACACCACCTAGGCTAATTCGTACCATTTTGCGTCCCATGGCATTAGCCACAGACGTTGCAACCGAGGTTTTACCAACTCCAGGAGGGCCATACAAGTTTATGATTGCCCCACGCATTTGATTCCCAGCTAATTTACGAACGGCAACATATTCCACAATGCGATCCTTGACTTCTTCCAAGCCATAATGATCTGCATCCAAAACTTCGCGTACATGCTTAATGTCTAAATTGTCTTCTGTTGCGTTATCCCAAGGCAAGTCAACAAGCCATTCAAGATAGGAACGAATCACGCCTGCCTCTGGCGATTGTGGGCCTTGGTAATCAAGACGCTTCAATTCTTTTTCAGCTCGAGCTTGTACAGGCGCTGGCATACCAGCTTCCGCTATTTGTTGATGCAATTCATCAGCGGCTGTTTCAGCATCATCACCTAACTCTTTACGGATAGCACGCATCTGTTCACGCAACAAATATTCACGTTGTGCTTTATCTGCACCTTCGCGTGCATCCTTCTGAATCTTCGAACGAATTTCGGCAATTCTTAATTCTTGGCGCAAATAAGATGTTGCTATTTTTAACCGCTCAACACCATCAGTTGTCGCCAAAAGTTCCAACTCAGTTTCAAACGGCATATTCAGTAGGCCAGCAATGTAATCTGCTAAACTACCTGCTGTTGTTTTGCTACGCATTGTCGCCAAAATTTGTTGATTGGCTTCACCTAAGGTTTCTGCATATTGTTCTAAATACGCAATCGCTTCTGCAATAGCAACATCATCATGGGAATCAATCTTAGTCGTAATTTCTCTATAAAAACCTGTTAAAAATGGTTCTTTCCCTGCCAAACCAGCAAATTCAACACGATGATGTAATTCAACCAACATTTGCACACCCATATGAGGGGTACGCAAGACATCACGCACAGTTGCCAAAATACCAATCGACGTTAAATCTTCGGCACCAGGGTTTTCTACTTCAGCATTGTATTGAATAAGGACAAGTAACTTCCCATTATCTTCTACAGCTGCTTGTGCCGCAGATAAAGAACGACGGCGTCCAATAGAGATTGTTGTTGTTACGCCAGGGAATACAGCCCCTCCCCGTAAAGGGACAACAGGAATGGCTTGTTCTTGAGCTGAATCCTTTTCATGATCCTGTACGTTCAATTTTTCCATCATATCAACTTTGTCCTTAAATTGATGACTTGTTTTTTTAACGTCATCACCGTTATTTAAATTTATGGCTCATACAATGAACAGTATCTTTTGTATTGCTTTGAGCCTCAATAGTCCTTAAGTATTTTAGTCATCAAAATGAGTGATACGATAGTCCTACGTCAGAAAAATGTTAGAAATGGACAACTGTCAATTTTCTGATTGGTATACAATCTACACATTCGCACAAAAAAACGCACCCAAAACTGAGTGCGTATAAATCTAACTGCTATTTAAATGCAAAATTGAAGCTAATTTGGACGAATTGCACAGACCAACAACAAACAACGCGTATTTTGCAGTTGGCTTTTAGATAAAACTTGTGCTGATATCAACAACTAGGCTTGTAAGAGGCGTTTTGAGATTAAAGTTAATTGATCAAAGCTTACTGGCTTTTGCATTATCATCAATTGGTCTTTGTTTTTATGTCCTTGAAAATCTGCAAGTTGCCCATCAGCTGACGCGATAATAACACGTACATTCTTTAGATGATCTTGTTTAATGATGTAATCTAATATTTTGTCTCCTGGCACGTTTGGCAAATGTAAATCTAGAAGAATAAGGTATGGTTCTATTTCATCAAGTCGGTTAATTGCAATTTGGCCATCGTTAATGACTTCAGTTGTATAGCCGGCGGTGGTCAAGGCGGCATCGAAGATTTCGGCCGTATCTGGGCTATCTTCGACAATTAATGCCAATTTATTCATACAACAAACTCCTTTTTATCTTCTTGTTGTTCTTGAATATCAATTCTTTCCGTAAGTAAGGGCAATACAATGGTGAATATGCTACCTATATTTGGCTTGCTATCGAGGTATATTTCGCCATCCATGAGATCAACCAATTGCTTAACAATAGATAGCCCAAGACCAAATCCCTCTTGCTGTCTCGTACGTGAACTATCTACCTGATTGAATGACTCAAATATAAATGGTTGTGCATCAAAAGGAATGCCAATACCGCTATCTTTTACTTCTAAGACTAAATTTTGCGTATTGGGTGCAGAGATGGTGACACGAATCCATCCTTCTTTGGTGTACTTAATCGCATTGCTCACAAGATTAATCAAAATTTGATGGAGGCGTCCTTCATCTCCATATATTTCTTTAGGGACATTTTCTTGAACCGAAAAGGTCAATGATAGATTTTTTTGGTCAGCAAGAATTCTGGCAACATCATCCACTTCTGCAAGAAGTGTACTAATGCTAAATTTTTCTAGTATTAGTTCAAGCTTCCCTGCTTCGAGTTTGGCTTGATCTAACCAGTCACCAATTAGGGAGGATAACTGTTTGGTAGTATTAATAATTGTGGTCAATTTTTCCCGTTGTTTTTCTGTTGTTGACCCATAAAAGTTGCCACGTAACATCTCAGCAAACCCAAGAATAGCACCCAATGGTGTCCGTAATTCGTGGCTTACTCTAGCAGTTAATTCGCTTTTATATTGACTGGCTTCAATTGCTTTGTCTCGCGCTTGGCTCAGTTCTTTATTAGCGAGGACGAGCTCTTTTGTCCTTTGAGCTACACGTAAATCCAATTCTCTGTTAATTACTCTGAGCTCTTTCAGTGTGTTTTCTAAGGTACTCGCTGATAACCAAGCAATAAAGGCGATGACTACATAAGCTAAGCTACTAACATAATTGTATGGCATGTTTGTTATCCTTGAGAGAGAAAACAATAACATGCCAATCGCCATGGCAACAATAAAGCTGCTTCTTGGTTTCAAGACAACACTAGACATGATAATCGGCGAAACCATGAAAAGAGAAACCCATCCCCAAGCAATATCATCGTAAGGTAAAACTATCATGGGATAAATAATAAGAACGATCAAACACAAGACACTGGCCAATGTTGGTGACCATTTAACGTTGATAACCAGTATGCCTAAAAAGAACCAAAATAGAACAAATGCGTGTAAAAAGAATTCATAGATTCTATCAACATCATAATTAGTGAATGTGGATAAAAAGCCAATTGTTAAAAATAATGTAGCGGTACAAACGATAAGGCCGAACAAAAGAATATTTAACAGAGTGGCACGTCTTTGAACATCATGATCGGTTGTTTTGACTTCTAGTCGTTTTAGCATTGGTTTATAGTTCATCATTTTTATAATCTCATTGACTACAGGAGCATGCTAACATATGCCTCTATTCATTATTGTTCCAGTATTGTTCCAGTATTGTTCCATTCATGATAATTTTGGGATAATAGTGCTATTCACTTTTTTCGCTGTAAAATTTTTTCCTATCTAGTAAGCATAGAGGCAAAGAGAAATTAAAGTTTAATAATTAAATATTACTGTTCTTTATCTTTAGAGTTGGAGTGTCCTATGAATGTAACACCTATGTATATCAACGGCCGTTTCATGGAAAGTACAAGCGGCGAAACCATGACTATCCTTAATCCAGCAACCGAAGAACCGATTGCCCTTGTTCCCAACGGGAACAAAGCAGACGCGGAACAAGCAGTCGCTGCGGCAAAAACGGCATTCCAATCTTGGCGCCAAGTGACCGGCTTAGAACGTTGTGACATGTTACATGAAGCAGCGCATAAAATGAAAGCACATGCCTCAGAATTAACAGAACTTCTCACATTAGAGGAAGGCAAACCTATCTCCGAAAACGAAGAAGAACTGGAATGGTGCATTGGAACTTTTGATTATTATGCAGAAATGGCACGGACAGTACGCGGACGTGTTTTGGCACCTGGTGAACAAAGCCAATTCAATTTTGTACTCAAAGAGCCGTATGGTGTTGCCCTCTGCATTGTTCCTTTTAACTATCCATTGCTGTTGATGGCATGGAAAGTTGCTCCAGCATTAGCTGCTGGAAATACCGTGATCATCAAGCCAGCAGATACGACACCTTTAGCTACCTTACGTTTGGCGGAAGTTGCATTTGATCATTTTCCACCGGGTGTTGTCAATATTGTGACCGGTGAAGGGGCACGAATTGCCGAACCAATGGTAGAACATCCTGATGTACCCTTAATTGCCTTTACAGGCTCAACGGCTGTAGGGCAACGGATCGCAACATTGGCAGCAAAACGTGTTAAACATACCCATTTAGAGCTTGGCGGGAAAGATGCATTTGTCATTGCCCCCGATGCAGATATTGAAACGGCCGTAGAAGCAGTTGCCTATGCTTCGTTAATCAATACAGGGCAAGTTTGCACGTCTACCGAACGGGTTTATGTCCCCAATCATCTCATTGACAGCTTTACAACTGGGTTAGCTGATTTTGTGCAAGGGCTGCGGTTAGGTGCAGGCATCGAATCAACAACTGATGTTGGGCCGATGGCCGCAGCGAAATATCGGGAAAAGGTTGAAACCCATATTCAAGATGCGGTAAGCAAAGGTGCAAAGGTGTTATGTGGGGGGAAACGGCCGT
>JBNKHS010000194.1:0-8120 GCA_050290485.1 Promineifilaceae bacterium (SeqCode)
ATGAAATCGGCACACCTTTTTGCATTACCGTCGATTTTGAGACATTGGAAGAAAACACAGTTACCGTACGTGACCGCGACACAACCGCACAAGAACGGGTGTCTGTTGATCAATTATTGGATTATTTGCAGGAGCGAATTGGGTAAGTTTGTAACTGGGTAATTGGGTAATTATCAATTGCTCAATTACCTAATTACGGCCGTAATTGCCGAACACATTACAACGTCACATTTGTCGTGCCCGACGGCGCTTCTGTGGTGCTATAAACAACCGAAACCCCTTTGATGCGCCCGATTAAATTTTCTGATATAGATAAAACGACCATAAAGAAAACATCGACGCCAACAGCCATCGAAAAGGCCAATCCCAAATAACCAAACACAATTGCGGCCGGTTCCGCTAAGCCAATCATCACGCGGTCGCCAAGTCCTAACAAATAGACGATCACAGCTAAAACAGCCATCACAACAATAAATGCAGGCCATGCGCGCCGATCTGACTTGCTGGGCATCATCCCGTTGGAGATTGCAAACAGTAAGTAAAGCCAAATGAGAAAATCCGGCGTTTGGTACACTTGGCCGAGCGCTTGTGACAACTCACTAATCTGTCCAGATTGAATTGATTCCGCAAGCGCAGGTACATTGAACACCTTGAGGCCAATTAGCAAAATAATAAGCGTTCCTACAATGAGTGGAGCCCCTCCGATAATACTTTCTCTTACAGGATCGAGTGTACGACCTTTGTAATATTCCACGTAACCAAGTTGAATTGTACCGTCAGATTGTTGTTTGGGGATGAGTGATAACGTGCCCGTACGCACCCCTAAAAAGGTAGCTGCCAACCAATGACTCACTTCATGAAGCAAAACACCGGGGAAGAGAACAAGCGCATACAAAACGACGGCTCTTTCAGGTTTGCCCATCAGTAACAAGGATAATCCATGCAAATGTGTATGAATCCATCTTTGTAAAAACAAAAGAATGATGAGGGAAAAAATAACCCAAAATAGAGGTGTAAGTGCTTGACTCATAAGGAAAGTGTTCACTTTTCAGTATCCAGTTTTCAGTACAAGCAGATGACTGAAAACTGAACACTGGTTACTGAATTATGATTACTGCTTTATACGTTATGACAATGTAAAGTTATCATACTGCATTTTGCACGAGTTGTACAAAGGTGGGTTTGAGGCTAGCCCCACCAACGAGAGCCCCATCAATATCGGGATGAGCCATATATTCGGCGATATTGTTTTCGTTGACACTACCACCATATTGGATGCGTACTTTTTGCGCAGTTTCTTCGCCAAATACCTCGGCAACCGCACCACGAACAGTTAACCCAATGATGCTGCCTGCTTGGGCAGAAGTTGCGGATTTACCCGTGCCAATTGCCCAAATGGGTTCGTAAGCAATGACACAAGAGGCGACTTGTTCGTGGGTGAGTCCATCGAGTGCGGCTTTGATTTGCCCACTAACGAATGTCTGGGTTTCTCCTGCTTCGTTTTGTTCTAAGCTTTCACCACAGCAAATGATGGGGGTTAGCCCATGTGCTAAAGCAGCCTTGGCTTTTTTATTCACGCCTTCGTCTGTTTCGTTAAAATATTCACGTCGTTCAGAGTGGCCAATGATGACGTATTGGCAGAAGGGAGTGAGCATGTCTGGAGCACATTCGCCTGTGTATGCGCCACTTTCAGCAAAGTGCATGTTTTGGGCACCAATGCCAATATCTGTGGCTTGTAATGCTTCGTAGACGCCGGGGATGGCGATGAAGGGGGGGCAGACGACTTTGTCGATGCCTTTGATGTTTTGTAGGCTGCTGCGGATTTCTCTTACAAATTCGACCGCAGATACGGCCGTTTTGTTCATTTTCCAATTTCCAGCAATGATGGGAGTTCGCATGATTTCTCCTATAAAGATTTAGATTTACCGAGTAGATGGAAGGGGAAATGGTAGTGAATCATTAAGTAACTGGGTAATTACTTGATTGCCCAGTTACTCAATGACGAATAGCTAAATTAGAAATATTTTACCAACTTCTGCGGCACATTTGTTTGTAAGTTACTGTCCTAATTCTACGATGTTTTGCTCGATTAGGGTAGCCAACCAAGGGTGAGCTGGGTATTTTTGAGCAATGGTGAGCGTCTCATGTGCCTCATCGTATTCTCCCAGATCCATTTCTATATAAGCCTTCAAAAACAAAGTTGCTGATGCAGATTTGTCGTCATTGTCTTCAAAAGAGTTAGAAAGAAGATAAAATGCATATTCTTCATCATTATCATCGAAGTAAGCATAATAAGCATCACCAACGGCGATGGTTGCAGGATCACCTGAGTTAGAGGCTTCGAGTTCTGCGACAAAATCTTCGATTCGATTTGGGCTTACTTCATTAAGAACATAGGCCATCATTAACGTCTCTTGAATCTCTTTACTTTCTGGGTATTTTTCATATCCTTCTTCGAGAATAAAGATCGTCAAATCATATTCTTGATTTTCCATAAGCTTGTTGGTAGCAGAAATAAGCCCCATGGGATTGCGGGCAAAGGGAGAGTTGCCACGCAATAATTCTCTCGCTTTCCCTCTTTCTTCCGCGTGAATATAGGCAGATATAAGCTCAATTCGTGCCTGATTGTCATCTGGATTTTCCGCTAATATGTCTTCTAACTCAGAAATGGGTCGTGGTTCAGATATGGGGGGGGGGCCTGGTCGATCTGGTGGTTCGACATCTTCAAACAAGGCTTCAATATCTTCCATCTCTTTAGTAAATTCATCAGAGTTGGCGATTGCTTCAATCGTTGCGCCTGTGTCGGCAAACTCTTCACCTGTATCTTCTAGGATGGCTCCGAGGATAGAAAGTGAAATAAATCCACATAAACACAATCCGATGAGACCCCCCACTGCAAATACCCATTTTTTTGATCGTTTTTGTTTGGGCGGGGTAGGTATTTCTACCGCAGCAGCAACGGGTGTTGGTTCTGGTTCTGTTGCTTCTTTAGCAGGAAGCACTTCGGTGGCCACAACGTTGGTGATTCTATCGGTGGCATCGGGCAAAACGGCCGCTCCTGCTGGAGAAATATTTGAAGGCACATCAGCGACTGCTTGTTTAAAGGCAATTTGGAAATCACCTGCGGTTGCAAAACGATCTTCCGGGTCTTTGCTCAACACTTTGAGAAGGACTGATTCCAATTGAGGGCTAATCTTGTCATTGAGGCTGCTGGGCATGGGCGGTGCATCGAATATTTGTGAATGGATGATGGAATACCCTGTGTCAGATTGGAAGGGAACTTGTCCTGTTGCCATTTCGTACACAATGATGCCAAATGAGTAGATATCTGTACGGCCGTCTATCTCATTGACTCCTTTGGCCTGTTCTGGCGAAATGTATTGGGGTGTTCCCATAATCATATCTTGCGACATGGTTGATTCACCTGCTTGGGTGATGCGTGCCAAGCCAAAATCAGCAATGTAAACGCCCCCTCCTTTCGTCAACAAAATATTGGAAGGTTTAATATCTCGGTGCAACACGCCCTTTTTATGAGCATAATCGAGACCATCTGCAATGGCCTGAGCAATGCGTGTGATTTCTTTGCGAGATAGACTACCTTTTGCCAATGTGTCTTTTAAGGTATCCCCATCAATGTAACGCATAACAAGATATGGATACCCGTTGTGCTCGGCAAAATCATAAACAGGGACAATGTTGGGATGTTCCAGACGGGCAACAACTTGTGCTTCACGGGTAAAGCGACGCAAAAAGGAATCGTCCTCTTTGAATGCCGGGTGCAGAACTTTGATGGCAACATGGCGATCTAGCTTGGGGTGGTAGGCTTTGTAGACAGTGGCCATGCCTCCTTGGCCTAATTTTTCTTCGATTGTGTAAGCACCAACCGATGATCCAATATCGAAACTCATAATAAATCCTTATTTGAGGTCTTGTGAATGTGGTAGATTCGTGTAGACGTATAAACGTGTTGACGTGATGGGATGTAGAAAGCCAACCTGTTATGGATCCATTACGTCTTCACGTCTGTTACATATTGTGCCATTATAGTTTGTGCACAGGCGTGATTCAATCGCTTATTGTAAACCATTTGTAATGTATATGTGTAAACAATATGAAATGGCGATGAGAATGGTACGTGTTGGATACGGCCGTTTAACACTTGACTTATTACTGGTATTATCGATCAAGGTAATCCATATCTAGCTGAATTTTTGCTAGAAAAAGAATATTTTGAAGGTAAATTGAAACTAGGCTACATTGATTAGCTTGTGACTAAGGTCCATTTGACACAATTTCTGTAAAAATATCAAGGAGATCATATAATGATCTGGCGTTTGTTGTTGATACTCATTGTTGCTTGGAGCTTAATTGGGTGTGCTGATGATCAATCGATAGCACCGACAAATGCACCAACTGTATCAGCCAATCAGGCAACTATTCCCTTAAACGCGTGGACAAACATAGCCTTTTCAGATCAGGTTGTATACAAACTTGCCATTTCACCAAAAAGCCCTACTGTGATGTTCACTAGTTTGAAGACAATGCTGTATCGTAGTGTAAATGAAGGACGAACTTGGGAATCACTCCCTCTCTCAATTATTTGCCCTGAAACGGTAGCGAATATTTTTATTCACCAAAGCCACCCTAATGAAATTTACACCTTTAGTTCGGCCAGTGTAGATGGGACAGGTTGCGTTTATTGGGGATACTCTAATGACGCTGGCTCTACCTGGAAAGCGCAGGCTGTGCCGGAGCGCGAATATATGGGGGGGATTCTACGACCGCACACGGCTAAAATGTTCACACATCCCCAAACAGATGATTGGTATCGGTTATTCAGAACTAGCTTTTTAAGCCGTAGTACCGAGGAGATGTTTGCACGTTCAACAGATTCGGGTGAATCTTGGCAGATAGAAACGCTACCACCTGCTGTCAAACACACAACAAATTCAAGTCAGCATGTATATGGCTTTTTCTGGACAGAAGAAGGTGTTGCCTTGTTAGGATCGAGTAGAGATGCGTACTATTTAAGCCCAACAGCAGGTGCAGGGTATTTATATTACAGGTTAGATGAAAGAGAGTGGCAGCAACTCACCACGCCAGAAGGGATTATCTTAAAAGTGGTAATTACCCCAGACATGTCTGATGTTTATATACTTGTAGGGAGTCAGTTAGACAATTATGATCAATTAGAACTTTACAAAATGAATGAACAGCTCAAATTCGAGAGGGTAAGCCTGCTACCTTTGTCAGGGTTACCTGTTGTCTTACATGTAGATCCCGCAAATCAAGACAGATTATTCATATATAAACGGGCACATTCTGAAGAATCTAGTCAAACAGAATCTATTTATTTTAGTATAAATGGAGGACGAATCTGGCAGAAATTACTATTACCACGGCCGCTGACAATATATGATATGGTTGTTCAACCTGCAAATAGAGATGGTATATCCAAACTCTATCTGGCTAGTAATCAGGGGATATGGGCTTATGCGTACACAAGCTATCTACTGCCTCAGGAATAAGAATAGATAAAATACAAGACCACACGGTACTATAAAGGTTGCAACTGAGGTTTATTGTGTACCGCATCGTTTTTAATTTTTCGATGACTTGCACTATATGGTCTATTTGTTCGTTATTCGATTAAGTAAATGCATAATATTTTTGATGGGATGAGCAGAAATGATCTTGCATTATGTGTAAATAATGTGAAATGGCGATGAGAATGGTACGTGTTGGATACGGCCGTTTACCATATGCGCTCCCTCAGCTATAATCCCGCCTAAAATTATGAAGATTAATCTACAAAACCAAAAAGCACCGTAGATTCAGAGAAAATTTACAAAGAGGAAAAAATTATGCCTACTGCACTTATAACCGGTATTACTGGGCAGGATGGATCCTATCTGGCTGAATTCCTGTTAGAAAAAGGTTACACCGTTATCGGCATGGTGCGCCGTACAAGCACCGTCAACTTTCATCGCATTGCCCATATCCAAGATCAAGTCACCCTTGTTCCTGGAGATTTAGGTGATGAAGTCTCAATGATTCATTTGCTTGAGGAACATCGTCCATCCGAAGTATATAACCTGGCTGCACAATCCTTTGTGCAAACGTCTTGGAACCAGCCCGTGTTTACTGGGGACGTTACCGCTTTGGGCGTAACCCGCATTTTAGATGCAATTCGTATTGTGGATCCCACCATTCGTTTTTACCAAGCAAGTTCCAGCGAGATGTTTGGTAAAGTGGTTGAAGTTCCACAAAAAGAGACGACACCTTTTTATCCACGCAGCCCATATGGTGTCGCCAAAGTATACGGGCACTGGATTACTATAAATTATCGCGAAAGTTACAATATGCATGCCACATCCGGGATTTTGTTCAATCATGAGTCACCGCGTCGTGGTTTGGAATTTGTGACCCGTAAAATTACCAACCACGTGGCCCAAATTAAATTGGGTATGACAGATGAACTTCGTTTAGGTAATTTGGATGCTCGTCGTGATTGGGGGTTTGCTGGAGATTACGTGAAGGCAATGTGGTTGATGCTACAACAAGACAAGCCCGATGATTTTGTTGTGGCCACCGGTGAAACCCATTCTGTTGAAGAATTTCTGGACCTTGCTTTTGGGGCTGTAGATTTAGATTGGCACGATTATGTTGTGCAAGATGAACGTTTCATGCGTCCTGCTGAAGTTGATTTGTTGGTTGGTAGTCCCGAAAAAGCAGGTCGCCAATTGGGTTGGGAGCCGGATGTAACCTTTGCTGGATTGGTCGAAATGATGGTCAATGCAGACGTTAAAATGCTGCAAGAAGGTCAAACGCCGATGTAGGTTTTTAGTTATCATTGTTTAGTGAGGTTGACAGGTTGCTCATTTTTACTGAAAACTGAACACTTTTATTACTGAAAACTGATAAGGAGTTTTGAATGTCCCAACAAATTAAATTTGGCACCGATGGCTGGCGAGGTCGTATTGGTGATGATTATACGTTTGACAATGTGCGTCGCTGTGCACAAGGATTTGCTGCTTTTGTTCACAAGCAAGGTTTGGCGGACAAGGGTATTGTTATCGGCCATGACAAACGGTTCCAAGCGGAATATTTCGCGGCGGCGGCTGCCGAGGTTTTAGCTGCAAATGATATTAAGGTTTGGCTGACTGATGGAGCAACACCAACCCCAACGATTTCTTATGCGGCTGTTCACAAACAAAGTGGTGGAGCCATAAACATTACCGCGAGCCACAATCCATTTTGGGATTGCGGCTTCAAAGTGCGTGATCCGCAAGGTGGCGCAATTCCACCTGCAGATTTGAAGAAAATTGAAGCTGAGATTCCTCCCATTGATCAGGTCAAACGAATGAAGTTGGATGATGCGATCAGTGATGGCAAAGTTGAAATGTTTGATGCTGGACCAGCTTATGTGGAACAACTCAAGCGCCTGGTCGATTTAGATACGATCAAAAAAGCAGGTTTCAATGTATTGGTTGATTGTATGTGGGGCAATGGCGCAGGATGGTTCCCTAAACTTTTAGCTGACGGCACAACCAAAATTACGGAAGTGCACAATGAACGCAATCCACTTTATCCGTTGATGACACGTCCTGAACCGATTCCGCCCAATGTGGATGATGGCTTGAGTTATGTGGCCAAGCTGGGTGCGGATGTGGCTGTGATCAATGATGGGGATGCGGATCGGGTTGGATTTGGTGATGAAAACGGCCGTTTCATGGATCAGCTGCGTGTGTATGGCTTAATGGGCTACTATTTTCTCGAAGTACGCGGCGAACGTGGCCCAATCGTCAAAACCATCTCTACCACCAAAATGCTGAACAAACTGGCACAAAAATATGATGTGCCTGTTTACGAAACAGGTGTTGGCTTCAAATACATCGCACCTAAAATGATGGAAGTAGATGCCATGATTGGTGGCGAAGAGTCTGGCGGCTATGCCTTCCGTGGGCATGTGCCGGAACGGGATGGCATTTTAGCTGGTTTGTACTTTTTAGACATGATGGTGCGTACAGGCAAGAAACCTTCTGAATTGTTGGATATCTTGTTCGGTCTCGTGGGTCCGCATTACTATGATCGCATTGATTCTTCTTTTGACCAAGAAC
>JBNKHS010000195.1:0-8110 GCA_050290485.1 Promineifilaceae bacterium (SeqCode)
TATTCTGACTGACCTCTGGCTGGAATGTGCCGTTTATATTTAGTTTGTTGGTTAGGACATAAAGACCAGGTAGCATATGCGTTCCTTTTAGTTAGCCTCGATTCGATAATAGGACGCAGATGACGCTGATTGCTCTGATTTGCCTGATTTTTTGATGAAGATCAGGCAAATCAGGTTTATCTGCGAGCGACCAGCGGGAGCAATCTGCGTTCTATTTTTAATCTTCGAATTCAGGTTAAACACAAAAAAACGTGGAACGTACTTATACGCTCCACGTTCAGTTAAGCAATCAAACTATTAGCTATTTTTTCAGACGTTTAGCCACAATACGGGCGATGTCATCTGGGTTGTCAGCGACAGTTACGCCAGCAGCCGTCAACGCAGCCATTTTAGATTCGGCCGTACCGCTGTTGCCTTCAATAATTGCCCCCGCATGCCCCATCCGTTTTCCGGGGGGTGCCGTACGTCCAGCAATGAAAGATGTGACAGGTTTGGTGATGTGTTTAGAGATATAAGCCGCAGCTTGCTCTTCTGCATCCCCACCAATTTCCCCAATCATCACAATTTGTTCAGTGTCTGGGTCTTCTTCAAAGAGAGCCAACACATCAATGAAGTTTGTTCCCGCAATCGGATCGCCACCAATTCCCACACAGGTAGATTGTCCGATATCCAATTTGGTCAAGGCGTCAATCACCTCGTAGGTCAACGTACCACTTTTAGACACAACGCCTACGTTGCCCGGTTTAGCAATGCTACCGGGAATAATTCCTACTTTGGCTTCACCGGGAGTGAGCAAACCAGGACAGTTTGGTCCAACCAGACGCACATCTTTTGTGTCTAAATAGGAGCGGGCAGCAATCATGTCCAACACAGGAATATGCTCTGTCAAGCAAACAATCAAGTCTACACCAGCGTCAGTTGCTTCATAAATGGCATCGACAGCAAAACGAGCGGGGACAAAAATCAAAGAAGCGTTGGCATCTGTAGCATCAACAGCTTCTTTCATTGTATCGAAGACAGGCACTTTTTTATCGTCAGTGCTAAACCATTGACCACCTTTACCAGGAGTCACCCCACCAACAACGTTGGTTCCATAAGTAATCATTTGTGTCGTATGGAAGGTTCCTTCACGACCGGTGATGCCTTGTACGAGCAAACGGGTATCTTTGTTAACTAAAATGCTCATTATGCGCCTCCTTTTGCCGCAGCTACGGCTTTTTGTGCGGCGTCAGATAAGGTAGCGGCCGTTTCCATGTCCGCATCGGCTAAAATCGCCATCCCTTCAGCAGCATTGGTTCCGGCAAGGCGCACGACCATGGGTACATCGGTTTGCACTTGCTCCAATGCATCTACAATACCACGGGCCACTTCATCACCACGTGTGATGCCCCCAAAAATATTGATAAGCACAGCATTGACGCTTTCGTCGGACAAAATAAGGCGCAATGCAGTTGCCACTTGCTCCGATTTCGCCCCACCACCAATATCGAGGAAATTAGCTGGTGCACATCCTGCTTCTTCGCCAAACTTCTTGACTACATCCATGGTGGCCATTGCCAAACCAGCACCGTTAACCATACAACCAATGTTGCCATCTAATTGAATGAAGTTGATACCGCTCATCCGTGCTTCTTTTTCAGCGACCGTTTCTTCATCAACGTCGCGCATTTCAGCCAAATTAGCATGACGATAAAGCGAGTTGTCATCAATGGACATTTTGCCGTCTAAGGCCATCAAATGTCCTTCACCGGTGATCACAAGTGGGTTGATTTCGGTAAGGGAAGCGTCGTTGGCTTTAAAGCAAGAATAAAGTCCAGAAGTGATTTTGTGGAATTCACGCCATAGTTCACGAGGCAAATCCATCGCTGCCGCGAGGTATGTCGATTGGTAACCACGAACACCTAATGCAGGTTCCACATGCACTTTGAAGATTTTTTCTGGGGATGTGGCATTAACTTCTTCAATATCCATCCCACCTTCGGCGGAAGCCATAATCATCGGTTTGCGTGCACCACGATCGATAAGGACGGCAAGATAGATTTCTTGTTTGATGCCACCGGGGGCTTGTTGGTCGATTAAGACTTTGCCAACTTTGAACCCTTTAATATCCATACCTAAGATTTCGCTGGCGCGCTCTTCGGCTTCATCGGGATCAGTGGCGAGCTTAATACCGCCTGCTTTACCACGGCCACCGATTAAGACTTGTGACTTAACGACGACTTTCCCGCCAAGTTCGCGTGCAATTTCGCGCGCTTCGGCAGGGGTAGATGCAACGTCTCCATCTGGAATGGGGACGCCGTGTTCTGCAAACAACCGTTTTGCTTGATATTCGTGCAGATTCACTGAATAAACTCCTTGTTGTGGGGATTTGGGGACCGTTTCGTTTACTTCGCCCCGTTACAAAATAAGAGCGAACACAAAGGGTTCGCTCCGCAAATTATTAAAACAGCGACGAAATTATAACACGGCCGTTTCTACTCCGCTAAAAAATATGAATAATTTATCATTCCGTGCTGTTCTCTTCGATGTAATTATAGATCGCTCGGGCTGCAAGAAAGTTACCCGCTTGATTCCAATGGGGATCACCATAATGATATAACTCCCCTTCTTCGATGCTTTTTTGCCAAAAGATAGGGGTCAAATTTAAGAATTCAATACCCGCCTCTGCCGTGAAATCAGCCAGCAGCATCTCTTGAGCATTATGATTTGCTGAAAACGTGTCAAAGCTCAAATATTGAGGTTCCCATTGCAAACGGCCATGATCCCCTTCGCTCAGTGTTACGGTAACTGTGCGTTCGAGCACGTTGTTAATGTCTGTTTCGTCCCAAATGCGCGACCATAAAACATGCTCTTTGCTGGGAATATAGACGAAGAGAAAACGGCCGTTTTGCGCTTTCACCAAGTCATCTAACTCAATTAACGCCTCACTCATCGCCGCAAACTCATCCGAATTGGCAAGCGTTTCATAATCCGCGCTTAACGGCAGCAAATGAATATCTTTAAACACCGTTTCTACAGGTCCCGCTTCCGTGCTCGCCGTAACCGGATAACGATATGTCTTCGGTGTATCATCTTCTGGTTCAGGGAAAATCGTATTCCATGCGTAGCGCAAAATATGGGGCGTCAGCAGCTTGCGCGTAAAAGGTACATCTTGCAAATCATACTCACGCCAATCGAGACCACTGTCGCGCCGCGTCAGATGCTCTCCCATCGTAATCATGTCATTCCCTTCAAAAAACATGAGTACAACCCATTCTGGGTCTTTATCAAGCCCAAATTGCTTAATCGCTTCCACTTCATTGAGCGTTGTCCAACTGGGCGCACCAAGCGCTAAAATTGGCTCGTCGCGTAATTCTTCCAACCGCTCCACCCACGTTTGCGGCGCGGTACGAATCATAAAAGAATCGCCAGCAACGATCATGTTGTATTGGTCGTCCCACGTCTTAAAACTGTTAGGAAACCCCATCTCATCCGTTGCAAACAGATAATCGAAGGAATCATCCCGATCTGTGGGGGCAGTGCTGTCTTCGGGATTGGCAAGATATGGATTGGCTGGGTTCCAGCGCCCTTCTAGCTTAAAATTGGGCTCATACTTATATGCGTAACGAATCGGATTGTCATATTCGAAATAGGGCTGACAAATATAGGTGCCGATAATGGGATCTGCTGCACACACTTCAATGGGAATCAGTTGGTAAAACATACGGAACCCAACTTCGATGGCAAAGACAACGGCCAATAAGGTCAGGATCAATGGCACAAAAACGTTAAGTGCTTTTTGCCATAATTTGCTCTTGGTTTCAACTGCTTCAGAATTTTCACTCATAAGTCAATTGCTAAACGTGATTTTTCATAGATTGGTTCAATTTTGAAAATTGAACCAATCTTAACTTTAATGATTTCCCCGTTGGCGCATAATTTCAAAGCCTAAGATGGCGGCGGATGCAGCAACGCCAAGGGATTGTGTGTAATTTGGCTGCTGGTATGGAATTTGTAAACGTAAATCAGATTGATCAAGGAAGGAACGGGTAATCCCCCGCTTTTCACCACCGATGAGCAAGAATAAAGGGATATTGAGATCGGTTTCGTAAATGGAGTAGGCTTCTTTTTCGCTGGTGCAGGAAATGGTCAAGCCGTGTTCTTTGTAAAATTGGGCAGCAGATTCGGCCGTTTCAGCAATGGCCATTGGCACCAGCTCGGTAGCACCGGCAGAGGCACGGGCAACGACGCTAGCTGCCGTAGTCCAGTTGCGCGGACGGACAACAATGCCATTAACCCCAGCGGCGTAAAGGGAACGAATCGCTTGGCCAAAATTAAATGGATCTTCCACGCCATCGAGCATAACAATAAACGGCCGTTTCCCATCCACCAACAAATCAGCTAAGGCAACAAAACGACGTGGCCCTACCGCTGCAATCACCCCGCCATGCGACTTGCCACTGACCCGTGCTTCGATAAATTCAGCAGCAACTTCTTCAAAAGGAATGTTTTGCGAAACGGCCGTTTTGCGCAAACGCGCCACCCGCCGATCCCGCTTCCGCTTCGACGAAAGATGCACATAAATCGCCTCCACCTCTCGGCTTCGGCTTTGCAGCACTGCTTCAATAGAAACGATTCCTTCCAGCCAAATTTTTTCTGCTTCCATAAGGTCACATCTTACCAATGGAGAATAAAAAAGGCCAAACCGTGATCACGATTTGGCCTCATTCTCATCAAATAAAAAGCAAAGAACTAATTATCCGTTTCCCCTTCTTCAATCGGGGCATCCTCAATTGGAGGTAGGGTTGGCTGTACGGGGGCAGCAGTTGGTTGTGCCAAGAATTTGGGATCAAGACGTGGTGTTTGTGGCAAACGACCCTCTTCATACCCAGTAAAGTTCAATCCACCGCTGGTCATTCTCTCATCAACAAAGCTCGTTAAGGCTTGCACTTTCGCTTGTTGGATGGCAGATTCTGCTAACGGCCGTACTTCACGTCCAGAAGTCATGAGGATAAGATATTGCGTGGTTCCATCCTCGCCAGAGCGTGTAACGACGCCACTGGGTTCTCCGATCGGGGTATCAAAAATGGCCACAGCTGCATCTTCACCCAAATTGCTGGCAACCTCATCCCGGGTTTGCCACATGATTTCAGAAGCAAATGCAGATGATGGTGTTTCTGCTTCAGGATCAAACGGAGTACTGCGAATGGTGTTCCACACTGTCAAGTAATCGCCATCAGCAATCATCGCTGCTGTTTCGTTGGCTTCTTCTTCATTATCTGTCACAATGAAGAAATAAGTTGCTTGTTCACCCTCTGTGGGTAATTCTTGCTCTTCAGCAATCGCATCGGCCAATTTTTGGCGCAGCAGCTGTTTGCGTAAATATTCACGGTACTGTTCTTCAGAGACACCAAGTGCAGTATACCCAGCCAACACTTCGCCCCACTCTTCTTGGAACGCTTCTTCAGAAACGGCCGTTGGGGTTGGGAATGGTGTGTTGGTGGGTCCCATTGTTGGCGTAGGGAACGGTGTATTTGTGGGCAACACATCCGTAATCACTTGTGTCGGAATTGGGGTGACAGATGGCGTTGGTTGTACAGTTTCGGTTGGCGTAGGGAATGGGGTTGGTGAATCACCACCAAAATAATTAAATGTAGAGGCAATCTCTTCGTCAATTTCTTCATCAGTGACGGTAATGTTACGCGCTGCTGCTTCCTCAGCAATAATGATGTCTTCAAGCATTGTGTTTAAGACACGTTGCCCCATCGCTTTTGCCGATTCGTCAACCACTAACTCGCTGATCGCTTGTCCACTAAATTGTTGTACCGTCCCTACATCTCCATTGAAGGCAGCTAACTGATTTTCGAGGAGGTTAATGTATTGGGCACGTTGAAAACGAACTTCCTCTTGCCAATCACTCAGGGTCACTTTTGTGTCGTTGACTTCAGCAACCGCACGATTAGGTGAAATGAAATAGGCATCAACAATGGCAAAAATAAATAATGCCACCAATAACCCGACTACTACCCCAACAACAAGGCGAACTTTGCGTTGTTCTTCAGCATGTTTACGGGCAATTAAGACCTCTTTTCGTGATTGCCGTTGCTGTTGTTCTTCATTATTTTTGCTATCTTTCTTCTTGGCCATAATGAATTATTCTTCTCGCTCCAATAATGCAAAATTCTCCTGCAAATGTTGCAGGAGATGCTTTTTATTGATGTTCTTGATCTGTGTTGGAGAGGATAATGAGTTCATGCGCTACAACTTCTGTCCGGAAATGTTTACGGCCGTTGCTGTCTTCCCAGCCACGACTTTGTAAACGTCCTTCAACATAGACCTGTTGACCATCCAGCAGTCGTTTCTCGCACAACTCTGCCAAATTCCCCCACGCGACCACGTTAAACCAATCTGTTTCTTCGCGACGCTCACCATCTGATGAAGTCCAAATACGTGGCGTGGCAATACTAAAAGAGGCAACCGCTCGGCCGTTTGGTGTATATCGAATTTCAGGCACACCATCGACTGAGCCAATGATCATTACTTTATTTAGCCCCTTATTCATGCGCACTCTCCAGGCAAAAGACCACACGTCTTCGTTGCGGTCAATATCATAAACCGCTCTATAAAAGATTGTTTCATAATATTGACCAAATTTTTAACATCAATTTGATGATTGACCGCTTTAAAAATTTATAACTTGTCAGTCTCTATTTCGATGAATACATCAAGGAGAAATCTTACGCAACAGAACTATCGTAAAAGATTTCTCCCTATGTTCGAAATGACCTTTAAACAGCTATAAAAATTTAACTTTCTTTACGAATAACTAGATACCGTAAAAGGTCTTCTTGATATTTAAATTGTTGCTCAATAGCAGGAATCCCTTCTGGGTCTAATTTCGCTTCAAACATCACGTAGTAACCTGTCTTATGATCTTCGATTGGATACGCCAAACGACGTTCACCCCAATGATTGGCTACAGGTTTGTCGGTTTCTTCTTCACCGGTGGTTAACCAGCCAGAAACCGTCTCAATAAGTTCTGTTCTTGCTTGTTCTTCTAATTTTGGTTGGACAATAATGGTAACTTCGTACTCTCGCACGTTGCATACCTCCTTTCCTTGGAATTAACTCTAGCGAGCTTTGCCCTTGTTTTGCGTTTTCTTATGAAAAACCGCATCAAGAGCGGAAAGCAGCAGAAGTATTTAATATTTTTATTGCTGTGCAACGGGGATGGATAATATCACAAAAGGATTATTTCACAAGAGAAATATGAGTTTTTTTTAAGGGGAGCGCTCTGCTACGCTATAATAATGGGCTGGACTTATAGAGTTGAGATTTTTGTATCTGCAGAGTGACAGCCGAAAATTAGATGGATTGTTTTCTTTATTCTCTGCATAAAGCTATTTCTAAAGGAGACGACACCACCTGTCGTTAACCATAATATCGATCCACGGATTACGTAGATTTCGCAGATTGTTATCTTAATTTCTCTGTGCACTCCGCGAACTCTGTGTTTTATTTTTCAGAGGAGACCGCAACCGATGACGCTCAATGAATTACCGGATGAACCCACAACAGAAACGGCCGTATCCCCATCTGCCCCCACAACAGATTCAACTCAAGCAACAAATCCTGTGCAAATAATTGAGGTACACAGCAAAGAAAGTAATCGTACGCCTTTTTGGGTACTTATCGCCGTTAGCTTGGGCTTTCTACTCCCCGTTTTTGCCTGCGGTTTCCTGGTCCTTATCTCCTTTGTTGGGCTTGGCATCGCCACGGCAAGTATTGCTAGTAGCGGTCCCACCTCAACCAGCACCGGCTTTGGTGATGCGGTCGCCATTGTCCGTGTCGAAGGCACGATCCTCGACAGTGACTCAACCGAATACAGCAGCGATGCGACCAGCGGCGTAGTCATTGCCGATTTAGAAGCAGCGGCCAATGACGATTTGGTCAAAGCCATTGTCTTACGCGTCAACAGCCCCGGTGGCACCGTCACTGGCTCTGCCCAAATTTACGAAACGATCAAAGAGATCGACAAACCCGTTATTGTCAGCATGGGGGGAACGGCCGCTTCCGGAGGTTATTACATCAGTGCTCCCGCCGACTACATCTTTGCCCGCCCAGACACCAC
>JBNKHS010000196.1:0-8007 GCA_050290485.1 Promineifilaceae bacterium (SeqCode)
CGCATCTTTGCAGCGCGCTATCTCCCACCTGGCAGGATGAAACAATGTCAACTAAATTGAGCGCTTTGGGGAACGTTAAAGGATATTCGCTAGGTTAATTAGACTGTTTGGGTATTTGATGGTATGTACTTGGACACCTATCTGTTTAAAATTTACTTTTGAACAACAATACGTTTGGGGTCATGCATATGACCATAGATTTTCTTTCAAACATCTGCTATAAGTTTGCCTCCTTAGCTGTTTAAGTTGTTGTTTTGCGTAAGGTTAGCAAACGGCCGTAAACAGATCGTGATCACATTTATTTTGATAACCGTTCCCCTGAGACTCGTTTACTCGCCATAAGAATTCCCAACAAGCAAAGAATAATTAACCGTATGACGACCAATAAACCATTGTGTCAATCCTTCATCGTCATGTATCATGACGCTTGGAGCGTATCCATTTTTGACGCAAAAACATCACAACCGTAATTATTTGATGCTGTCTATACACAGGAGGTAAACATGACAGAAGCAAACAATGCTCAATTATGGCCAAAAATCAACGCATTTTCTCTAGATGATCCCGACGCCTCTTTCAAATTCTCAGATCGACTGGCGCGCGAAAATGGGTGGACGCACAACTACACCTATCGCGTCATCGAAGAGTACAAACGGTTTGTCTTTTTAGCGATGACTGCAGGGCACCCAGTCACACCCTCTGTCGCTGTCGATCAAGCATGGCATTTGCATTTGACATACACACAATCTTATTGGGAACAATTTTGCGGCGAGATCTTGAAACGGCCGTTACATCATGGCCCCACCAAAGGCGGTCAGAAAGAAAGTAACAAATTCAACGATTGGTATGCACGCACCTTAGCCAGCTACGAACAAGCTTTTGGACAGCCACCACCCACAGATATTTGGCCAGAACCACACATCCGTTTTGATCGCAAAGCACGCATACGCCAAGTCAGCGACCAAACCCATTGGATCATTCGCAAACCACAATATTCATTCAAAAAGTTGGGGGCTGCGTCGCTGTTGGTTGCACTTATCTGCATTGCCGTCCTTACTCTTTTTCATTTCGGCAGCACACCGCAATCCGTCATCGCCCAAGATGATTACATTGTTTCCTACTATGAAGCTTCATTTGCACCGACCCAAAACAACGATGGCGATTTGAAAGATGTAAAAGTCACGTTGCTCATTGAATACACCATTCTTTCAGGCTCGAAAAGTGAAGGATTCAAATTTGTGGGCAAGCATCCGGTTAAAAACATCTCTGTTACGGATGGAACGGGTAACCCTTTATCGTTTAGACAAGAAAATATGGATGAAACCAAAATTGTTTGGCAATTCCCCCCAGTATCAGAGGGGACACAAACCGTCATTGTTCAATTCACGTTAGAAGATGCGCTTATAGGCACATTTGATAAAAATGAATTTAAAGCAGACTGGATAAAAAATTGGCGCATTCCTGTGTATGATGCAACATATCGTTTCACGCTCCCCGCAGGGTATCAAACTGCAAATTGGTCAGCGAGCCCCAACGGTACATTGACAACAACCAATGATCGTCAAGTGATTGAAATTCATCAAAACGAACTGTCGGACACTCCTTTACGCGTTAGTTTTGAGCCGGGAATCGTTGAAAATGGGGTCAGCTTCTCTTCTAAGCTTGGGAAGTTAAGTGATGGTTTGCAAACCTTCATCTTCATAGCGTTTATCTTCGGTTTCTTCTTTTTGTTGGGAAAGATTTTTCCTTCAAGGAAAAAAGGTGGAGGAAGTGATGCTGGGTGTTCAAGTTGTGGGGGATGTAGCGGCTGCGGGGGGTGTGGTGGTTGTGGTGGCTAGTACTTCGCACGCTGAGATCATGCTAGGGTATTATATAAATGTGCGAAGTACTTAAACAGCTTTTTGAGCTTATAAACCATAATAACCTGATGCGTAAATCAAAAAAGCTGTACTAATGCATAGTTTTCCACAATTTTGTCCACTTATCCACAGGTCTTGACTCTCCCACAGGGGGAGAGTGTACAATTTGCGCATGTTCAGAATCGGTGAGTTTTCCACATTTAGCCGCGTATCTGTCAAAATGCTGCGCCATTATGATGATCTTGGTCTACTTAAACCCGCAAAGGTGGATCCGTACAGTAATTATCGGTACTACTCGGCACATCAGCTACCGCGCTTGAATCGCATTCTCGCGTTGAAGGATCTCGGGTTTTCATTAGAGCAAATCAAAACGATGCTCGATGAAGAACTTTCTACAGAACAACTGCGGGGGATGCTCAAACTGCGCCGGGCAGAAATTGAAGCGCAGCTACGTGCTGAAGAGGTACGTTTAGCGCAAGTGGAGTCACGTCTGATCCAATTGGAACAAGCTGAGCAACCGCCAGCCTATGATGTCGTCTTACGTCATGTCGAGCCACAAATGGTGGCCTCGATCCGTCAAGTTATGTCTGAAGAAGAAAGCACGATTACCCATCTTTTTGAAGAGTTGGAGGCGTTTGTCGCCAAATACAAGGCACGTGCCTCCCGCCCACCACTGCTTTTAATGCATGATGACCAATATCAAGAAACGGCACAGGATATTGAGGTTGTGATTCCGATCAAAGCACCTGTTCCGGCAAACGGCCGTATTCAAGTGCAAGAACTCATTGGGTATGAACAAATGGCATGCCTCATCCACACTGGCAACTACGATAACTTGCCCAACGCGTATGGTCTGTTGCTCAGTTGGATAGAAAACCACAATTATCAAATGATCGGACCGATCCGTGAAGCGTACCTTCGTTTTGGTGCAGACCTCGAGGGATACGAACTCCCCGACGGCTACCTGGCCAGTAGCGCGTCTGACTTTGTTACCGAATTACAAATTCCGATTGATTTGGTTAAATGATGCTTTTTAGAATTTCTGATGCGTGATACGTAATGCGTGAACAAGATTCTCACGCATCACGCAACACGTATCACGCATCTCCCAAATACAACTCAACAAAATAAAGGATAAACAACCATGATGAAATACAAACTCCTTGGTCGTAGCGGCCTGCGTGTCAGTGAATTGGCCTTGGGCACGATGACCTTTGGCACCGATTGGGGTTGGGGGGCCGATAAGGAAACCTCTCGCCAAATTTTTAACGCTTTTGTCGAAGCAGGTGGAAACTTCATTGACACCGCCAACAATTACACCGATGGCACGAGCGAAACATTTGTCGGTGAATTTATTGCCGAAGATCGAGATCGATATGTGGTTGCGACCAAATATACGTTGCGTTTGAACAATGGAGACGGCCGTAACTTCAATCTTGGCGGTAATAGTCGCAAAAGTATGGTGCGCTCTGTAGAAAACAGCTTACGTCGCCTTAATACTGAATACATCGACGTACTTTACTTGCATATGTGGGATTTCATGTCCCCGATTGATGAAGTCTTACGTGCCATGGATGATTTAGTACGCGCAGGCAAAGTATTGTACGTTGGCTTTTCCGACACGCCGGCATGGGTGCAGTCCAACGCCGTCGCCTTGGCGGAACAACATGGCTGGACACGTCCCGTTGTCACCCAACTCCCATACAATGTTGCCAGTCGTGATCCGGAACGGGCGGTGATTCCCATGGCCAAAACGTTTGATATTACTGTGACTGCGTGGGGCTTGCTCAGTGGTGGCGCATTTACTGGCAAATACAACGAGGAAAATGATACCCCTAAACGATATGAAGGTGCATCAAATAAGGAAAAGGCGATTGCCGCTCAGTTGTATATGTTTGCCAAGGAATACGGCCGTTCTCCTGCACAAATCGCCATCAATTGGGTACGCCAGCAAGCCAACGTCATTCCCATTTTGGGTGCAAGAACCATCGCCCAAATTGAAGACAATTTAAGCTGTCTAGAATTCACCTTGACCGATGATCAAATAGCAGAGCTCAATGAAATCAGCGAGTTTAAGGTTGGTTTTCCCCTTAGCTTTTTAACCAACGATCATGTCCGTAGCTTAATTTTCGGCGACACTTTCCAACATATTGACAACCACCACAACATTTTTTAAGCACCGTATATAAATCCAGGGATGGTTCACAAACGTTTGAACCATCCCTTCTCTACATATTCAATTAAAAACAATCAAACTGTTTGCCCCCCCTTATCGGCTGTGTTACTATCTTCCTATTCATTTATTCATTTATATTTATCATTTTTGCTTGTCGTAACAAGCCTAATCAGAAGCTATAATCAATCTTGTCAATTTACTGAGTCTTTCGAACCGATTGCACCATTGAACTTATTTTTTTATTCACACTCCCTTCCAATATACAGTTCGACAATTTAAGTCTCCGCAAAAATGACAAATAAAGTCTAAATAGCCTCTGAACAAACAAAACAAAGTTTATAAATCATGTGGTGTCACGTAATACACTTTGCTTGCAATTGTTGCGTAACAAAGTCACAAATTGATCTGTTTTGTTTCCAGTTAAAGTCACGACAACTTGAGGCTTTATGAAAATCAGCACGGAGTTTATTTTTCGCATCATAGGTGCCATTGTTGGTACAGTTGGCGGTATCTATTTGGGTATCCAAATTGCAACGTATGTTGGTGTCTCGCCAGAGGCTTATGTTACGGTTTTTGCTTTATTGGGTTTTTTGGTTGGGTTAATTTTAACTCCATACATTACAATACGGCCGTTACGCGCAGTCAGCCGTTCTATGTCCACCATGCCCCCCGAGCGGTTAATTGCCGTCATTTTTGGATTGTTCTTAGGCTTATTGGCTGCGGCCCTGCTTTCTTTGCCGTTAGCCTTACTTGGTCCACCCTTCCAACAAATCTTGCCCATCGTTGCGGCTATTGTATTTAGCTATTTAGGGATTGTTATTTTAAGCGCGCGCCAAAAAGATTTTCGTAATTTATTTAGCGGGCGGCGTTCAATTATGGGGAGTGGAGAACACGGATATCAAAATGGACATGTTGAGGACTTTTATATTTTATTAGATACGAGTGTAATTATAGACGGCCGTATTCTTGACATCAGCCGTACAGGATTCATTCGCGGGACCCTCCTCATCCCCAATTTTATCCTGCTGGAACTACAACACATTGCTGATAGTCCCGATCCGCTCCGTCGTGGGCGTGGTCGCTTAGGGCTCGAAGTGCTCACCAGCCTGCAAAACGATTCACCTGTAAATACTGAAATTACAGAACAAGATGTCTCCGACGTGCGTGATGCCGACAGCAAACTCGTTGCCCTTGCTCGCCATCTGAACGCGCCCATAATGACCAACGACTATAATCTCAATCGTGTCGCTGAACTGCAAGGCGTCAATGTGCTGAACATCAATGATTTAGCCAATGCCGTCAAAATCACCAGCTTGCCCGGCGAAGAACTAAAAGTCAAAATCATCCAAGAAGGGCGTGAATCGGGACAAGGGGTTGGCTTTTTACCAGATGGCACCATGGTTGTCGTTGAAGACGGCAGCAATTTGCTCAACAAAACATTAAACGTCACCGTCACCAAGGTTTTGCAAACGTCTGCTGGACGCATGATTTTTGCAAAACCGTAACCATTTGTTTTACAGCAGTTACAAAATCAATTAGAATACATTTTATGCAAACACAAAACGTACAAATCAATCCTTTAAACTCAATTTTCTTGTGCGTTCCCCTTTGTCCGGGCGGTTGCGCCGCCTAAATAAGTTTTCTCCACCTGTGTTCTATCTACAAATTAGCCTATAATTATTGTTGTCTTCAAAAATTCACAAAGACAACACACCTACAGTGCAATAAGCGCATCCCTGATGCGAAAATTGGAGTGATTATGACCTTGAAAATTTATAATGTGCTGTCACGCACAAAAGAAGAGTTCAAACCGCTTGAAGAAGGTAAAGTCAATATGTATGTTTGTGGTCCTACTGTTTACGACCATTCACACATTGGCCATGCCAAAACATATGTTAGTTTTGACGTCGTTGTTCGCTATTTACGCTACCTTGGCTACGATGTTTTATACGTACAAAACATCACCGATGTCGGCCATATGCTGGACAGCGGTGAAGATCGCATTCTGAAAAAAGCCCGCCAACTTTCATCAGGCCCCATGCAAGTGGTGGAAACCTATATGCGTGGTTACTTTGCAGATATGGATGCGCTTGGTGTCAAACGTCCTGACATCAGTCCACGTGCCAGCGGCCACATCAGCGAACAAATTGAGATGATCCAAGAATTGATTCAAAAGGAGAATGCCTATGTGGTCAATGGATCTGTCTATTTTGACGTGACCTCTTTTGACGGATATGGCAAATTAAGTGGCCGTGTTTTAGAAGATCAAGAAGAAGGTGCACGGGAAGCTGTTCGTTCCGAGAAAAATCATCCAGCCGACTTTGCCCTCTGGAAAAAAGCAGAGCCTGAACACATTTTGCGCTGGCCGAGCCCTTGGGGTGACGGTTTCCCCGGCTGGCATGTTGAATGCTCCGCAATGGCTGGTAAATATTTAGGAGAAACCTTCGACATTCATGGTGGTGGCATTGATAACATTTTTCCACACAACGAATGCGAAATTGCACAAAGTGAAGCCGCTCATGGAGAAACTTTTGCCAATTACTGGATGCTGACGGGTTCATTGACGCTCGATGGCGTCAAGATGAGCAAAAGCCTCGGCAATACCCTCACTATCAAACAAGCGTTGGATCAGTGGCGCCCAGAAGCCATTCGCGCCTTTATTATGTCAAGCCATTACAGCAACCCAATCGACTTTTCTGATGAAGCCGTCGAAGCAGCACGCAAAGGATGGCAGCGTATTTGGGGTGCGGTCTCACTCGTACGTGAACAATTACGCTCTGCTGGCGCTGGAGACGCCTCTTCGGAAGCGATAACCTTGGTTGAAGGCACAAAAGCAGCGTTCGTCGAAAAAATGAATGATGATTTCAATGCACCGGCAGCCTTAGCCGTACTGCAAGATTACACACGCCAAGTGAACACACTGCTCAATGAACAAGGAGAACAAACCTTAGGCACATTAGAACTGTTGGACGGTTTGTATCGTGAGTTAGGCGGCGATGTCTTAGGAATTATTCCGGAAGAAGCAACTACAGACAGCAGTGCCGAACGTGAAGACGGTCTGATTCGTTTGCTGATTGAACTACGCGCAGAAGCACGCGCCAACAAAGATTGGGCGACATCCGATAAAGTTCGTGACCAATTACGTGCATTGGGTGTTGTTTTGGAAGATCGTGCGGATGGCACGATTTGGAAGTTGGAATAACAAACATGGAGCGTGTAGACGTATAGACGTGACTGATCTATAGTGTGACATCCGCTAATGGTGAGTTACGTCTATACATTTACGGATTTTGTTATGAGTGAATTTTTAGTACGACGGAATACGGTTTTAGAAGCGTTGCGGGCAAAAAGACGGCCGTTTTCCTGTCTCTGGCTGCAAAATGGATTGGAAAAGAAGCTCCGCACGCCGATTGAAGCGGCCGCCAAAGCCAGCGGTGTCCCTATTAAAACAGCCGATAAACAAAAGCTGACCAAGTTAGTTGGCGACAGCAAACATCAAGGAGTGGTCCTCGAAACAGGCGCTTATCCTTATGCTGATGTAGAAGATATATTAGCATTGGCCAGAGAAAAGGGAGAACGGCCGTTTCTGCTCATCCTCGATTTACTGCATGGGCCGCAAAATATTGGCACCTTGTTACGCACCGCCGAAATTGTCGGTGTGCATGGGGTCATCTTGCAAGATCGTCGCGCTCCAGATATTACGCCAGCTGTTGCCCAATATTCCGTTGGTGCTTCGGAGCATCTCCTCATCGCCCAGGTGACCAACCTGGTACAAACCATCAACCAACTCAAAGAAGAGAACGTCTGGATTGTCGGCATGGATTTGGATGAAGGGTCACAAGAGTTACCCCAAGTAGATCTCAATATGGCTGTGGGCATTGTCGTTGGGCATGAAGGGCAAGGGATGCGTCGTCTCGTCCGTGAAAGCTGCGACATCCGTCTCAAACTACCACAAAAAGGACAGGTTGAATC
>JBNKHS010000197.1:0-7999 GCA_050290485.1 Promineifilaceae bacterium (SeqCode)
TATAGTGTCAGTGTGGTAAATCCTGCGGCCCAATTATCCATCGTAAAAAAGTGGGATTGTTGGATGGGCATGACAGCAAGTGCCAGTAACAGAGAGGCCAAAAGACCAACGCGGTAGTCGTATAGGCGCCGCGCAATGAGAAATGTAAAGAGGATAGAAACAAGATCAAGGAGCCCCGAAAGAAAACGGCCTAAAATATGAATGCCATCGTAAGCAACATAGTTCCATTGACAAATACGTGGTCCTGCTTCACCAGTAACCGCTTGTGCATGATAAGGTTCACAAGCAGCAGCTGCCCATTCGGCAATGTATCGCGTTGCCGTCATGGGGAAATTCCCGTATACGTAAAAACCATACCCCACGTTATAGGGGCTTAGGGTTGAGGCACTGGTTTTGAAATATTCAGTGGGGGAGCTGACGGGTTGTAGGGCGACAGCAATAGAGGTTAAAAAACGTTCATCAGGGTGTAAATGAAAATTTTCATCCCAATTTAGACCGGTAAAGCGAAAATAAGCGCCAATAAACAAAACGACAAACAGAAGAATAACAGCCAAAGATTCCCAATTAAATTTGCGAGGGGATGCTTCTTCTGTCTTAGTTGTATCGACTGTCGTGGAAACGGCCGTTTCCTGCTCAAGATGTGGCTCACGTTGTTGATTGGTTTGTGCTTCGTGTTCCTCAATACTCATATCTTCTCAGCTTTTTGTTGGATTTAGGATTTCCCATCTGTTATACACACCCATTCTGATAATAGGCTTAGTAAATACTTAAATTTATCTATCAGCCTTCTATATTAGCGAATGGCAAAAAAAAAGCGTGAAACATTTATATTTGTTTCACGCTGGAGATACGAACAATAAATCTCAAATCCCAAAGCAACCAACAGGAGGTTGCAGATCTCCTTTAATGAATTGAACCACCAGAGACTTGAATCAGATTTCGTAGTTCATCAGCGTTGAGAATGGTAAATTTACGGCCGTTTACCTTTACCCATTGTGCCCGACGAAAACGACCCAGGGATTTATTAATACTAACCCGTGTTGCGCCTGTCATTTCAGCTAAATCTGTTTGGGTCAAAGAAATTTGAATTTGAATGCCGTCATTTGTTTCGACCCCATGTTCGTCTGCCAATTGTAAAAGTTGGCGGGCCAAACGTGCTGGCAAATCGAGAAAGAAAATGTCGCTTAACTGATTGTTTAGGCGACGAATGTTACGTGCCAAGGTTTGCAGCACATGCAGCGAAAAATCAGGATTATCCGTGATGTAACGCATAAAATCTTCACGATGCAAAGTCAAAGTTTCGGTTGGTTCAATTGCTTCTGCAGTTGCCGAGCGTGGTGAATCATCGAGCAAGGCTAGCTCACCAAAGAAATCACCTGCGGCCACGATAGCCAACATTGCTTCTTGTCCATCTGGTGTAGAATGGGTGATTTTGACACGACCTTTGCTAATAATGTAGAGCAATCCACCTGGATCACCATGGTGGAAAATAACTTGCCCTGTACCGAAGCGACGAACGACAAGTCGCTTTGATAAATTTTCCGCTTCTTCTGGTGTTAATTGATTGAAGAAGGGGACAAGTTGTAACGCCTGTGTGGCGGTGTTTGATTGTTTTCTCATCTTTTCTTCCCGCTATGATGTGAATTGCTTACAACTCACTGAGTAAATCACAACTTCTACCAAAATGATTGGTTATCAATTGTTTCTTAATCAACGTCCTTCCGCTTAATTGACTTTAAACTGCTATTGCGAAGGGGGTAATGAAGTGCTTTTGTTAATGCGTTGATTGAATTAAATCCTGCAATAATTCTTCTAAGTTATTATTGCTTTGGAATTTACTTGTAAGAGAGCAAAAAGATTATAGCTTGTTTTACTTAACCTACTTTTCATTCTCCACTTAACAAAATTGTAGTGAAAAATAGAATTTATTCAAATTCATTTTCAATACGCATTACTATACCATCTTTCGCGAACTTTATCTCATGATAAATATGATTGAGTGTTTTATGGATTTGTTGCCTTAACCAAGCAAGCGGTAAATTGTGATTCGGATATCTTTCTATAAATTCACTGATGTACATGGCAATTTCTGCAAACGGCCGTTCTTCCTCTATCACTGTAGTTATGCGTTGTCGCATGAGTTCTAAACAGCGGCAATGGTCCTCAATCGCCGAGCCTGTTCCCAATGCGCCCCGTCCAGGCACAATGACATCAACCTTGTTTTGCCACTCTTTCAATACTTGTAATGATGCGATCCATTGTGCGCTATTGCCGTCTAAAATCAGAGGAGGAATCGATGTGCTAAGGGTATCCCCAACAAATATTACCCGCTCTTCCGGAACATGTACCCAAATATTTCCTTTTGTAGGACCTGGCATAGCAATCAATTGAATTTCATATTGTCCTTTGTACAGACAAAGGTCATCACTAAAACTAAACGTTGCTTTCTCTACAGGGCTCGTTGTTAATGAGCGTCCTAACTCAGGTTGTCGAGCAGTTAAGCTTTCCAGCATTGCTGTTGGATACCGGCGATCATAAGATGACAATGTACGTGCTGTTTCCGTGTGAGCAATAATTGGGCTGTTAAACCAACGACTGTTAAGGATGCGATCACCATTGTAGTCCGTTAAGATTAAATTTTTGATCGTTTTATGATGAACGGCATTCAGCTGTAAAACCCAATCGCGTGCCTGCTTGGGATAGGAGGGTGCATCAATAGCAATGATGCCTTCATGCGTTTGAATGACCCCGACATTAACCCCTTCAAATGCTGCTTCGAAGAATATATTATGTGCAAGCGCTTCCATAAATTAATGAATTTGTCCTATTAATTGTTTTTCAGCACGTGCAATGGCTTGTTCAACTCGTTCCTTATCGGTGGGAGGGCCTCCCCCTTGAGCAGTAACGGCCGTTCCTCCACCTGACGCAGATTCTAAGATTTGCAAAGCTGTTTTTAATAACTCGCTCATCTCGCCTGGTGCATCTTCGGAACGAGAGAACAAAAGATTTGTTTTGCTGCCCGAAAGCGCCAACAACGCAACAACATTACTGTGTTGCGTTATTAAATTTGCTAAAGTTCGTAATTGTTTTGCATCGAACTCATCATCACGAAACACTTGGCTAATAATGGTTGTTTTCTTTTTCTTTGTACCCTGTTTAAGTAATGATTCAACCTGAAAAGTCATGAGCATTTCTTGCTGGGCCTTGAGCTTGCGGCGGTTATCTTTGTTTTCTGTTTGTAGCTTTTCTACATTGTTGACCAGCTCAGATGGACTTGTTGTCAGATTAGTTGCCAAGTCAATCACAACTTGATTTTTGCTGCGATAATCGAGCAAAGCACGTTGCCCACAACAAAATTCAACACGCAGCTTGCCACGGTGGCGTTCTGTTTTGATGATTTTGATCATCCCGACAGCACCAGTTGCTGCAACATGTGTGCCCCCACAGGCCGTCAGGTCGAATTTTTCTATTTCAATCAGACGTAGTTTCCCATCTCGGCTGGGGGGTATTTTACGGATGGGTAATTTTTTTGCTTGCTCAAGCGTTACTTCTCGAATGTGCACTGCACGATTTTGCCAAATGATTTGATTTGCTAAAAATTCAGCACGTTGGATTGCGCTCGATTGTAATGTTTCAACATCTAAATCGATTGTGACGCTGTTTCCGCTTAAGTGAAAACTAGCGGTTTCTGCTTTGGCAACTTGAATAAATGCTTGGGACAGAATGTGTTGTCCTGTGTGCTGCTGCATATGGTCAAAGCGCCGTGTCCAATCGATTTCAGCCTTAATTGTATCAAACCAAATTTCACTATCTTGTGGTAACCAATGCAAAATAGCACCATCTGATTCCCGTATAGACACATCAACAACAGGGGTATCATTCAATTTACCGAGGTCGTGTGGTTGTCCCCCAGATGTGGGGTAGAAATAAGTTTGGTCGAGGATGAGCGCGATACGGCCGTTTTGCTTTACCCGATCCACAATCTTGGCATTAAAACGCACAGTGTAAGCATCAAAATAGTAACGACGAACATTCTTCATAAAGTATTCCGCAATAATCTATGTAGTTTGTCAACAGATTTACCTCAAATCCGGTTAAAGCAAACCCAATGCCAAATGATACCAGAGAGAAAGAATGTCGTCCAATTTGACATAACGAATTTGAGCGATAATAAAAAAGCCTGCAAGATATGCAGGCTGCTTATTACATGATTATCCTATTTTTGAATTTCAAAACTCAAATCCGGCTTCTTCTAACTCATCTTCATTAGAAATGGGTAACGTCACACGGAAGGAGGCCCCGCCACCGGGCGCATCTTCTACCCAGATCTTGCCTCCATGTGCTTCAATTGCCAAACGACAAAATGCAAGCCCCAACCCTAATCCTTTGGAATTGGGATCGCCCCGATCGATACGTGCAAATTTTTCAAATATAGATTGCTTGAATTCATCAGGAATGCCAATACCTTCATCATTAACAATAAGAAGAACCATTTCTTGATCTTCCTGATGTGTAAGTTGTACATGAATTTGAATCGTGTCTTCGCCACTACTATATTTTAAGGCATTGCTGACTAAATTAATCATCACCCGTTTAATCATGTCTTCTTCAACATAAATCTTAGGAAGATCTGGTGGAATCTCTTGCATAAATTGAACACGGCGCTGTTCAAAACCTGGACGTTCAGATTCATATACCTCATCAATTAACTTCTGAATGCTTATACTCGTTTGTTCATTGACAGGATGTCCAGCTTCTAGCTGATTGATATCTAACAAAGAACGAATTAAAGTTTGCAATCGCAAACTGCTTCTTTGCGCTATATCCAACATTTCAAAGAGAGGTGTGCCTTCAGCTGTAGGGGGAATTTCATAAGACAACAACTCTAAGCTAGCAATTACGTTCCCGAGAGGGCTTTGTAGATCATGGAATAACATAGCAGTTAAATCATCACGCATTTGTTCTAATTCAACTTGTTTAGAAATATCGTGATGAATCCATTGTAACGATTGCTCGCTGCTATGTTGTACTTTTGTTATATAAATTTCAACGGGCTGAAGTTGCCCATCTTTTGTGATTAATTGACTTTGGAATAAAGTAACTTTTCCTTCTTTAATCGTCGCTGCCTTGGGTAAAGTTGTTTTCTTGGGATGCAGGGCATTAATTTGTGAGTTGATTAGTTCATGACGTGTATAACCCAAAAATTCAAATGAACGTTTGTTGGCTTCGATAATTTTCCCATTGAGATCAGTTAAGAGAATGGGGTCTACACTATCCTCAAATAGTGTGGCATAGCGGGATTCTGCCGCCTGCGTTTTCGCATATTGTTGTGCATTTGCGATGGCTGAACTGGCAATATTGGCAAGATTTATCAGCAAATCCAAATCTTGATCGCTAAATGCCCCTTCAGATGGATTAATGGCTTGGATTGTGCCCAAGGCTTCACCCTTAAATTGCATGGGTGCACAAATCATTGATTTTGTGAGAATACCTGTTCGCTCATCCCCCGAAACATGGAAGCGGTCATCTTCATTTGTATCTACAACGATAGCTGGTTTTAGATTTTCAATGACCCAACCTGATAAACCTTGGTTAGAAGGCAAGCGCAAACCAACAATCTCTTTGGATCCTATCCCTTCTGCAACTTGATAGACTAACTCGTTTGTTGCTTCATCCATTAAGGCAATAGAAATTGCTTCTGCATTCAAAAATTCATTCATTTGAGAGAGAAGCGTGTGCATGATTTCATCAATATCTAAAGATGAATTGATAACTCGGCTGGCTTCGTTTAATAGTGCAGAAATGAGAAGTTGGCGTTGGGTTAGCTCAAATAAGCGTGCATTTTCGATGCTCGTTGCTGATTGATTGGCGATGGCTTGCAGCAACTCTAAGTCATCATCATTAAATTGTGTCTCTCCAGGTTTATGTAGGGTAATTGCGCCTATTGCCCGTTCTCGTATGAGCAGAGGAACACAAATGATGGACCATGGGGATTGACTTGTAGGATGACCCGCACGTTGGACCCAGTTGCTATCTGTTTGTGTATTCTCGATCAAGTAAGATTTTTGGGTATGAATGGCTTTGCCACCAATACCGCTGAGTAGAATTTGATTGAGAAAACTGGGGGGGATAAATTCTCGTTTCGCAATATCTGTTATCCAGACATGCTCCACTTGATTGACCTGATTGACAACGATAATACTGCCTTCACTCGCGTCTAATTCTTCAACAGCTAGGTCGAGAATGTTGAGTAAGATCGGGTTAATATTGAGACCATCTGCTTCCACCTGTTTTAAGGTGCTGTTGATTGTATACAACGTTTTTAGACGATCTCGCTCTTGCATTTTTTTATTTTGAGTATCAAATTCGATTGATTGTTCCATTAGTTCTGGGTAAGTCACAGCGTATATATTATAAGATAAAATACATGAATTGGAATGTTGGATATACAAACCATCTGTAACTTTTTTTACAGTCTACATGATATTACTGTTTAACTCATGTTGTTTTAAGTAAATTCCGAAGAGAATTTTAAAAACAATGTTTCGGAATTTACATTGAGGAGAACGAAAATTCCAGATCGTTCTCCATTAAACTATACTTTTGTCAAAATCACTTTTTCTTATAGCAATTGCAAACTTGGGAGGACATCTAAATCCAATTGATCGCGACGTCCTTTGCTGAAGTGCCAATGGGCGGCCGCGCCAATCATGGCGGCGTTGTCAGTACATAATATAGGATCGGGATATCGTACTGGTAAATCAAGTTGAGCGGCCATTGTTTGGCGCAGTTCACGATTGGCTGAGACGCCACCAACGATGTGAACGGCCGTAACCCCATAAGCTGTTGCCGCTCTTTCTGTTTTTGCAACCAATACATCGACAACTGCCGTTTGAAAACTCGCGGCAATATCATTAACCGGGAGGCGATTGGTATCAAACTGTTTGGTTTCACGCAAAACGGCCGTTTTTAAACCGCTAAAACTAAAATTAAACCCATCATCAATTACCCCGCGCGGGAACTTGAACGCCGTTTGATTGCCATTTGTTGCTGCTTTGTCGATAGCGGGCCCACCGGGATAGGGTAATCCAAGTAAACGTCCAACCTTATCATACGCTTCACCTGCGGCATCATCAAGTGTGCCTCCCAAATGTTTATAACGTCCGTGGTCAATCATGAGATAAAGTTCGGTGTGACCGCCACTGACGACTAGGGTCAATAAAGGAAATTGAATTTCATCGACGTAAGGCATGAGCCAAGGGGAGTAAATATGCCCTTCGATGTGGTTGATGCCTAAAAACGGTTTGTTGCGCGCCATGGCTAAACCCTTAGCCATATTCATGCCGACAAGTAATGAACCAACTAAGCCAGGTCCCCGTGTGACAGCAATGCAGTCGATATCATCAAGGCCCATGTGTGCTTCTTCTAATGCTTGGTTAACCACAGGGGAGATGACTTCGATATGTTTACGGGAAGCCACTTCGGGGAATACACCACCAAATTCAGCATGAATATCAACTTGGCTGGCGATGATGTTGCTCAAAATTTTACGGCCGTTTTCAACAACCGCTGCTGCCGTTTCATCACAGGAGGTTTCGATTGCTAAGATGCGCGTTGAGCCGTTTTCTGATGATGTTGCCATAAATAGATCTCTAATAATAAATAGGTACTAACGTTTTTCGTTTGCACAATGTGTGACTGATTGTATCAGGTTTTCTGCTTGATTGGGCAAAACGGTACGAGGATCGATAAGAAAACGGCCGTCTTGAATGCGACCGATGACTGGAAACTCATAAAGCCGTAATGATTGAGCCAACTCATCGACCGAGGAATGTGGGATGGCGACAACTTTGGTTGGCATGTCCGTACCTGGCAAACTGCCCCCACCAACTGTGGAACGGCCGTTGTTTACTTCTGCTTTAATTCCCGCTTCTTGTAACTGGTTCACCCAATCATTGGCTTCAGACTCAATGTCCATAAGTGGACGGGCAATCATATG
>JBNKHS010000198.1:0-7979 GCA_050290485.1 Promineifilaceae bacterium (SeqCode)
CCCCTACGGACCTTGTTTGCCATACGTCCTGCCGTCTTAATATTTGGTTCATTTTGGATAAGATTTCAAGCCAGTCAACTTTCTGTTGACGAATCGTTTCCCAATCCAATTTGGGATTCCAAAGCTGGGCATGAGCAAAGGAGATATTGATATTCCCAACCCACAAGTTACCATTGATGATGGCAACTAGAGAGTCTACGGTGATGGTTGTAAACGGCCGTTTTTGTGGCAACACCAAAGCAAACGGCCCTGCTCCTAATTCTGGCCACACCAGCGAGATAATCTCATTCCGTTCGTTGATTAGGTTGCAAGCCCGATCGAAAACATGCAGCACTTGCGGCGAGCGACTATGCGCAAGCCAATCGAGAACAGTTTGCGTTAGGACAGGTTGGTTAACCACGGATGCTCTCGATCCATTATTGCCAGGCTTGTTTTGAGCCATGCTCGACTTTCATCTGATAGCTGCCCCAACGTTGCCATAAAGTCAGCTTGGTTTTGTGGCTCTGCTGGCTGCCCAGCTTTATAGAGAAGCACAATTTCGGGGGCTAAATAAGAAAACCCCTGGTCACTCTGTAACAAGGCTTTCGCTAACGGCCGTTTAATTGCCAAATTTCTTCTAAATAAAAAAGAGTCTTCGTCTTGCTCATTAAACAAAATTTCGACAAAATCGGGATCATGGGCTGGATGTTTGCACCACACGTTGTGCTTAGGTAATTCAATAAACTCCCCCGTTGCCCACGGCATGAGTTGCCCTCCACCGGCTACTTCAATTGTCCAGCCACGCTTCGTTAGATAGTGCTGCATCGCCAATTGATCTTGGCGCCAAATAGCAACATCCACATCTTTATGTTCGCGTGTGACTTCGCCTAAATACAAATCAATAGCCCACCCACCACACATAAACCAAGGAAAGGGTGCCTCGGCAAACAGTTCTTTTATTTTATGTAAATCTAAAAAGGAGTCCATTATTGTTCAAATGTTGGCAGCCACGTTTCATGGAGATGAACCCATTCTACCCCATGCGGTGTGTCAAATCGTTCTCGAAACAAGATAGTGCTAAGGCGGGCAGTCACAAGCTCATCAATCTCTTGCCACTCCTCATATGTCAGCAAACACATGTCTGCGTCTTGCCAACGGGTAACGATATTTTCTATCCAGATACGGCCGTTTCTTTCCTGCCAACTGCCATGTCCATGACGCACCATCCGCAAAATCGCGTCGCGATGATTCAAATTACCTGTAGGCGAGATAATGATAAATTCTTGAGCCAACACCCGTGCAAAACGGTTAAATTCATGATCACTATCTTCTAATTTACTTTGAAACCAATCTTGAAAAAATTGATGGAGTTCAATAATTTCTTGTTTACATTTAGCTTCCATTCAACCCTCCAAAATATTTATCCGCAGATGACACAGATTTCACAGATAAACCATTGAAAATCTGCATAATGTGCGTAATCTGCGGACTGTTTTTTACAAGTTGCCTATTTCTATAAGTCTAATGAAAAATGAAGCGAGCATTGATTCAATCTCTAATCGCCAACTGCCATTTTCTCTTCCGCAATCATTTGATAAACGGCCGTTAAACACATATTCTCCAACTTCTCGGCCATATACTCAACTGAATAGGGCATATCATTTTCAATCCACCATGTCACGCAAGCATACAAAGATCCCGAAAAATGACGCGCCAAAATAGGATAGGGAATCGGCAAGGTAGCCTCCGCAAATTCGCGCCGTAACCATATTTCATCATACCGCGCAATGTAATCCAAAATACGATGCACCACGGCACCTTGCCCATTTGGCCCTAGCAGCACTTTGTAAAGATCAATGTAATCGGCTGCATGTTCAAAAACAATCATCGCCGAAATTTTTAGATCCTTATGAACCTCTCCATCTGTCTCTTCTTCAATACGCTGCACCAACTCATCGAACTGTGTTTCCAAAAAATTACCCAACAACTCTTCTTTGCTGGTGTAATGCAAATAAAATGTGGCCCGATTCAAATCGGCACGATCAGTAATATCTTGAATTGTAATCGTTTCATAGCTTTTTTCTAAAATTAATTCTTGTAAGGCCTTGCCTAACATATTCCGGGTACGACGCTTTCTACGATCCATATCATCCTCAAATTTACAACATCTGTCGCATAAGTAACAATTGTCGTCTATACAACAATTCATCGGTTTTGCTCGTTGACGCAGGTCTACTTCTCCATTATTTTATAGACATAGCATCTAGAATTCAACACAACGTTGATTATCTTGGTTCAAGAACTCGATTCATAGGAACAACCGTATGCAATACATTCGCTCACAATTTGCAAATCCCCAAGGGCCAATCGGACATTTAGCAGGCATGTTGATGGCTTATATGAATCATGAACTAAACCAATGGGCCATCTCCTTGCTAAACATCCAAGCAGATGACTGCGTTTTAGAAATTGGCTTTGGCCCGGGAGAGGGAATCCAACAGGTCAGCAAATTAGCACACACAGGATTTGTCGCGGGCATTGATATTTCAGACACTATGTTACAACAAGCACGCGACCGCAATATCTTGGCGATCAAAAACAAACAAGTTGCGCTGAAAACAGGGTCTGTTGCTCACCTCCCCTATGCAGATCAAACGTTCAACAAACTTTTTGCGGTCAATTCTATCCAAGAATGGCCCGATCTAGAAAACAATCTACAAGAACTTTTACGAGTATTAAAACCAACGGGAACGGCCGTAATCACCTCGCAACCCCGCTGGATTAAAACCAACAAAGAAGCTGAACAATTTGGAAAAACAATAATAACTGCCATGGCAAACGCGGGCTTTCAGAATATGTATTTGGCCACAAAACAGATGCAGCCGATATTGGCCGTGAGTGCTATTGGCACGAAACATGATGGAGTAAACGAAAATGGCAATTAAACGCCCCCCAGGTCCGAAAGGAAATTTTTTACTCGGTAATTTAAGTGAATTTGGACAAGACCAACCCCAATTTTTAACTAATGCAATAAGGGAGTATGGTGATATAGCGTACATGCGTATCGCCAACATGCAAATTTATATTATGGGACATCCCGAATACATACGTGAGGTGTTGGTTACCCAACGCAAAAGCTTTGAAAAAGCACCCATCGATCGCACCATCCTCGGTAAATTCTTAGGCAATGGCCTCGTTACCAGCGAAGGGAATTTTCATCAACGCCAACGTCGCCTCGCTCAGCCAGCTTTCCACATGAAACGAATCAAAGCATATGCAGATGTGATGGTCGATTACACCGAAGAGATGTTGGAAACATGGCAAGCCCAGCAAACCCGAGATGTTGCTGACGACATGATGCAATTGACGATGCACATTGTCTCCAAAACATTGTTTGATGCAGACAAGGTCACTTCCTCTGGGGATACGGCCGTTTCCGTCGGTGACGCCATTCATGTGTTACAAGGTGTCTCCAACCGTGATTATCGACGGGGCATGTCATTGCCCAACTGGATTCCAACAAAGGACAATCGTGCGCGCAATGCAGCCGTTAAGACCTACAACGCCACCATTGAACAGATCATCGTTGAGCGTCGCGCTACGACTGTTAATGGTGAAATTCAAGACACAGGCGATCTCCTTTCCATGCTCATGCTTTCACGAGATGAAGATGGCTCAATGATGGACGATCAACAGTTACGTGATGAAGTGGCTACCCTCTTTGCGGCCGGGCATGAAACGACTTCTAATGCGCTCACCTGGACATGGTATCTCCTCTCCCAACATCCAGAGATTGAAGCAAAGTTACATGAAGAATTAGATCGTGTCCTAAACGGCCGTACACCTACCCTTGATGATCTTGGTGACTTGCCTTACACCTTGCAAATTATTAAAGAATCGATGCGCCTATACCCACCCGCCTGGATCTTAAACGGCCGTGTTGCTTTAGAAGATGTCGAAATAGGTGACTATACGATTCCGAAAGGAAATGTTGTCTGGATTTCTCCCTATGCCATGCACCGTTTGCCCCAGTACTTCCCCAATCCAGATCAATTTGATCCAGAACGATTCACGCCAGAAAACGAGAAAGAAATTCCTAAATTTGCCTATATTCCTTTTGGCGGCGGTGCACGTGTTTGTATCGGTAACTCATTTGCGCTGATGGAAGCTCATCTCATTTTGGCAACCATCGCTCAGCAATACAAACTGCGGCTAAAACCCAATTTCGAAGTGGTCAAGAATCCACAAATTACCATGTCGCCACTTTATGGTCTGCAAATGGAACTCAGCAAACGGGAACTTACATCTCAACCAATCGAAAATGGACCTGTTTTTGCCTAAAAATTAGCTCAAAAAGATTGGTTCATTCTGGCAGAGTGAACCAATCTTAAAGACTAAATATTGAAAGCTGAAAGCTCTATACTAAATGTGGCAATGCTGTCACGGAAGGATATAATCATAGGCTGTTACGAGAAAATAGCTTATGACTCTGAATTTTCCAAATCGCGTCTCATTGGCGCACCTACCTACTCCAATTGAAAAGCTGGACCGTTTAAGCAAGCATCTTGGCGGCCCCGATATTTATGTCAAGCGTGATGACCAAACCGGATTAGCCACTGGGGGCAATAAAACACGTAAACTTGAATTTCTAGTTGCCGATGCCCTTGCCCAAAATTGCAACCACCTCATTACGACAGGTGGCCCACAAAGTAACCATTGCCGCCAAACAGCAGCAGCGGCAGCAAAGATGGGAGTGGGATGTACCGTCGTCTTGCGTGGTGAAAAACAAGAGACGACAACTGGCAACCTATTGCTCGATGAACTTTTGGGGGCACATGTCTATTGGACAAACGGCCGTAATCGACAAGAAGTGATGGCTGAAGTGTTCAAAGAACAAGAGGCAATGGGACACAAACCATACATTATCCCCCTTGGCGGCTCTAATGTGATGGGAGCAACTGGTTATGTGCTGGCCATGCAAGAATTGACCACCCAACTGCAAGAAAACAACATCAATATCGACTTCATTGTTTTCGCCAGTAGCAGTGGTGGCACACAAGCGGGCATCGTCCTTGGTGCCACCATCTTCGACTTTCGCGGACAAGTTTTAGGCATCAGCATTGACCAACCAGCAGAAGGATTGCACACGCAGGTGGCCGCATTGGCTACGGCAACCTCAACACATCTTGGTTGTGGCATGGTGCCTGTCGCGAGCAGAGTCGAAGTCAACGATGATTATCTTGGTGGTGGCTATGCTGTCGTTGGCGAACCAGAACGGGAAGCGATCAAGATGGTCGCTCAATTAGAAGGTCTTTTGCTCGATCCTGTTTATACCGGGCGTGCGATGGCTGGGCTGATCGATCTCATTCGTTGGGGTGCTTTTACGCGGGGACAATCGGTGCTCTTTTGGCACACTGGCGGTGCAGCAGCGCTACCTGCTTTTGCCGATAAATTGATGTGACCCATAAGAGGCACCTCAGCGAGGATGTCTCTACTGAACTGTAATTGTGGCGAGTGGATAAGCATCCATTTCGCCATTTTTTGTTTCTATCGCCAAGCGAGTCGCTGGATCAGCAATGTCGTACATACCCACTGTCAATGTATACTCTCCTGCGGGTAAATCATTGGGAATAAGTATGCCGTGATTGTCGATGATCTGTTCATTTGGCTGCCAAGTTGTCGTTAAAGCTAGTCCCCCTCCCGGTTCACTATCCCGTTGGGCGACTAGTTGTCCATTCGCGTCTAGCAAATGCAAAAAGATTTTGTTACGGGTGGAAAGGGAAACGGGCGTCTCCCAAAACAGCGTCACTTCGATAATATCACTTGGACCCAGTTCGCTGTTTGCCAACGTGAATCCATCAAGCACAATCCCTTCATCCCCAACTGCAAAACCCAATTTCGTTTCCATCTCTGTTGCTGGCATCGAGGGAATGGCATAGGTGACAAAACGGACATCTTTGAACCATTCATCCGTTGCTTTGAAGGCATGAGCGTCCAGCCAACGCTCAATGCGTCGTTCCGGATCCCACTCTGTTTCTCCCCACAAAACAAGGTAGATGCGCTCATGCTCAGCGGCAATTTCTTCTACCCAGGCATCAATTGCCGCGACAGGTTCATAACGTAATCCTTCTGGCATGGGAAATACGGCCGTATCAGGATAGTAATAAGTAAAGACTTCCCATTGATTTGGTGCATTCAAAATCACCGCACCATTCTCTCGATTTTCGTTAAAAATGCGCTGCACCATCCCCCGATAATCAGCACGCGCATACTCTGGATTATTGTACAAATTATTGAGCGACTGCACCGTCGGGAAAAGTAATGAAGCAAGCAAAATCACAGAAACAACTTGTACAACTACTTTTCCCCTCTGCGATCTCCGCGTTCTCTGCGGTTCATCAAACCCCAAACCAACCAACAGCATCATAAAGGGCACAGCCACCACCAAAAACTTAAACAACTCAGGTGTTGTGGACCCCACCACAATAAAAAGCATAGGAATTGCCAAACAAATCGATGGCAAAACAGCCTGTTTTCTTCCCTGAAAAATTCCGATCCCGATTAACAGCAAAACAACCGCAAACGCCCACCCCACAAATGGCAATGTACGCCCAAACGCCATCCACCAAATCATGTCGCGCACATATGGCAAAACAGGCTGACCGCTGCCCACAACATCTGAACCAAAATTACCAATGAAGATGGGAAGCCATGGCAAATAAAGCAAAAAGGTGAGGATCATGATTGCACACCATGAGAGGAAGATGCGTGATGCGTGATGCGTAATGCGTGATGTTCCCTGTTGACTATTCCCTGTTGATTGTTGCTTGTTAAAAACGAGGCGAATCAAAATAAAAAGAACAATTAAATTATGCGCCACTAAAACGGTCGGGAAAAAGTATTGCGTATATAATCCCGCCGTCGCACACAACACATATGCCCCCGCCCACACAACCGACTGAAAACTGAACAGTGAAAACCGAAAACTGGCTCGCAACCACTTTACCAGCAACAGGGTCGAAAGTGTCGCTAAAAATCCTAACAAAGCGTACATACGCGCTTCTTGGCTGTAATAAATGAGAGCAGGATTCACAGTCGTAGCTAACCCAGCGATAAGGGCCACGAGATACGGCCGTTTCCCAGCAATCATCCACCCCAAAGCAATGACCACAGGAATCGTCAGCACACCCACGAACGCCGAGAATGCACGCAACGCAAACTCTGATTCACCCACCAGTTCACGCCAACCACGCAGCAAAATATAATAGAGTGGCGGATGAATATCACTTGCCGTTCCTTCAATAATCAAAGCGATAGAACGTTCGCTGAGACGGGCTGTATTGCCTTCATCGTTCCAAAAGGATTGGGCATCAAGGAGGTGCAAGCGGAGAAAGGTGGCAAGAAGTATGATTGCGATTATAGCTGCTGTATAGGCTAAGGTATTTCGCTTTAATTTAACCGCAGAGTTACGACTAAGTCGGGCAGAGGACGCGGAGGAAAAATCTCTAATCTCCAATACTTCGACTTTGCTCAGCACAGGTCTCTAATCTCCAATCTCTTCCTGCTTCGGAGCCAGCCAACTTAATAACGCAAAAAACAAAATGGCACTGCTAATGATGAACAAATACGGCCGTAGTCCGTTCCAGCTATAAATCCAACTGGGCATCGGGCTAAATTGTGCACCATTGTCTGCGTATTCAACCATCGCGTCGTAAACTGGCAAAGGCGTAAAATCAGGTTCCAACAGCCGGAAATAGTAAAACGCTTCCCCTTTTTCATAATCAGCCGCACGCTTCAGAAACCAATAGCCATTAACGCCAACCCAAGGCCATTCAGCCTGCGACCGTTGGTACGCTTCGACACCATACCGTGCCTGTTGTTCTACCGTAACTCGCCCAAAATGAGGCTCAACCTCTTCAGGGGCCACATTCCAACCCATCTCACTGATCCAAATTGGTTTGTGTGCATCCCCGTTACGCACCATCACATCGCGAATCAGC
>JBNKHS010000199.1:0-7970 GCA_050290485.1 Promineifilaceae bacterium (SeqCode)
CCTGAATTAGCCTTCCCGGCATGGATACTTACAACATCAAGATTATCATAATCTTCATTCATGTGCCCTTCGTAGATGATGCCGTTGGTGTCAATGAGGTAGTGGTAACCAATGTCCCCCCAACCGTTAGAGTGTGTGTGATAATCCCAAATGGCGAGTACGACAGCGGGCCAATTGTAATCAGACCCCCAATTGGGGGAGGCGGTGTGATGCACAACTAAATGCGTGGCGGGGATATATTCTAAATCGTTTGTGTAAGCGCAATCAGGTTGGGTGCACCAAACTTCACGGCTGATCACTGTGGGGCGCGGGTTATTACTGGCTGTGCTTTGGATACCTTGTCTGGCGTCTAGGGCTTGTTGTTGTTTGATTAGTTCTTCGGTTGTAGGTGCATAGGTGGAATCTATAAAAGTGAAGCCAATCTGTTGAATGCGGGGAGTTTCTATTGTGCGCTGCTGCCCCAAACTGATGGCATATTGAATTTGGGTATGCAGATCCTTTGCGTTGGGCGTGAAAACCATTTCGCCAAGAGATTTGTCGGCGTCTGGATCGTTCCAGTCGGCGTGGATTGTGATAGTTTGCCATTCGGTCCAGTCGCCGTTGGCGGGGCGGGTGCGCAGCATGAAGCCGAGGTCGTGCTCGTCTTCCAGGTTGGTGATCCAGTTGGGGACGACGGCGTTGAAGGGTATGTCGGCGGGGATGATGGGGGAGGTGTATACGGCCGTTTCCGCCTCATTTGCCATTACTAAACCATCTTTGGTAATAACAAACCCATCTGCATCACCCCCAGCAAAATTAGTAATGGTTAGTTCCGCTAAAGTTTGTTGCTGGTCTGGTTGGTAAGCTGAGACTCCCAGAGTAAAAATGAGTGATAAAAATCCAATGAGGGTAATAATTTTTACCTTCATGAATGACTCCTATATTGTAATTCACGGGAAAATTTTAATAAAGAAATGTGGAAGATTGTGAATTACTTCGTTTTGATTTTCATGTGTCATGAATTGACGCTTGCGATCATAACAAGACAGGATGTTCTGGGTGTATAAATGCAGTGAAATTTTTGCATGTTTTGCGTCATTTTCACAAATTGAGAAGCTTAATGATGTTGGCCCCGATTAATGTATTTACATGACCAAAGTCCATTGATTGTTTTTTGTCTTTGCGTATGATGTGTAACTGAATCATAATCTTCGGATTTACACGTGATATATACTACCCATGGTCATAAACTGGCGTTTTCTGCTCTGGTAAAAATGCTAGATTGTGCCCATATTGAATATAACCTCTTGACTGAGGAAAATCTTATAAGTCTCTCCCTGATTAAACAGGAATGATGTGAAATTAATTCAGATGCCTGCAAAACACTCATTTGTGCAATCCAGATTTTATATTGCTGTCCTGCTCTTTTTGTTTTTTCTGGGATTTTACTTGCTTACAGCAAGAGGCGCTTTGTATGTTGGTGACAGCATGGTTAATTTTCAAACCATGCGTTCTATCGTGGAAAATCGTTCGTTGGCTGTCAACTGTCGCATAATTGATCATTATGTCCAGAAGAGTCCGTCAGGGGAATGTTACAGCAAGTATGATTTGGGTTTGCCGCTGGCTTCTATACCTTTATATCTTTTTGGACGTTTATTTGCCGGCACTGATCCAGATGATTTATATATCTTATCGGCACCTAAGTTTTGGGTAACTACGTTTAGTCAGGTTGTGACGGCCGCCACCTGTGCTGTTTTGTTTTTGCTGGCTTACTATATTAGCCAATCAAAAGTTTATGCGGTGAGTCTGGCGTTTTTGTTTGGGATTGCTTCGATAGCCTGGCCCTATGCCGGAATTTATATTTCTCAGCCGTTCGTTGGGTTCTTGCTAATAACGGCCGTTTATCTTTTGGCAGCGTATAAAGCCACATCGACTGCGGTTTTGTTTGGGTCGGGCTTTGCTTTAGGGTGGGCTGTATTGACACGTTTGGATGCCATGCCTTTGGTGGGAATCATTATTTTATATGGTATGGTCAAGTTTCATCAGCAAAAGCTTGATTGGAAGCAGATTGTCATCCGTTCCATTTGGTTAGGGATACCAGTTGTGGTTGCGGCGTTCATTTACCTGTACCAAAGTTATCTGCGCACCGGTGCCTGGTTTCAGATTGGTTATGCTGATGAAGGATGGAATACACCTTTTTATATTGGCTTCTATGGTCTGTTGTTTAGCCTGGGTAAAGGAATCATTTTTTATTCACCGTTGACCTTGTTGGCAGTAATAGGTTGGAGCAAATTATGGCAGCGTGGCTGGAAGGCGGAAACAATCTTAGTTGCCGCCCTCACCGCCATGCAGTTAGCCACCTATTCCTCCTGGTGGGCCTGGGAGGGTGGGGAGATATGGGGACCACGATTTCTCGTGTCGACCCATGCCTTGTTGCTTATCGGTTTGTTGCCGTGGATAGATGAAGCTTTGCCGCGATGGCCCTTATTAATTGCTATTGGTTTGGGTTTTATGGTACAGATTATTGGCATGGCGACAGAACTTTCTTCTTATTTACAACATACATCATTTACGTATGAGCAAACTTTGTATACGTGGCAGGCATCACCTATTATTGGCCAGTTTTTTGGCTTGCTGCGCCGGGAGTATTTTTTCCTGGTTGCCAATCGGGCTTCTGGTTTTTTAACTTTAACAGAAACTGTTTTATGGGTTGTTGTTTGCCTGTTATTAATGGTGGCATCTGCCTTTCTGCTGCGCAGCGCGATAGCATATGATGACAAGAAATTTGCATGAGAATAAACAATAGCGCAATCAATTTTTCTGAAAGAATTAAACAATACTTTTTGTCATATAAGTTGCTAACGCGTTCAGAAAAATTAGGTATTCTTATCATTGTGCAATTGGCTGTGTTGGCTCCATTTGTCCCATCTGCTGGTTGGGATTTTTTGGAAGTCTATCGTCCTGCGGCACTTACGGGGACTTATGGGATCAATACCTGGAATCCGTACCCCACATATTGGCTTCTGTATCCCTTTTCTTTCTTGCCTCCGATAGGGGGATATTTATTGTGGAATATTTTTTCTGCTGTTTGTATTATCACATCGCTCAAGCTTTGGCGGGGCCCTTTTCTTGATTTTGCACTGTCATTGCCCGGATTTTGGTTGTTTTATTTGGGTCAATTGGAGGGTGTTCTTGCGTTCGGTATGGTGCTTGCCAGTTTGTCATCTACCTGGGTGGTTGGTTTAAGGTTGACTTTACTGACTATAAAACCTCAAATTGGACTATTGCTGTCTCTTTTGTATATTTCGAAAAGAACAGATTCAACCGATAAAGATAACGGTGTTTATGATGAATGATCGTGCGAGATGGCTTTTGTGGACGGCCGTAACAATTTTTATCTTCTGGATGTCGTTTGTCCTAAGCGCTTATTACGTTGTCCAAAAGCCCGTCACCGCCGAATCTAGCCAGGCTGTGCTTAAAGCTTTGCATAGTTGGGAGAGCTTTGCTTTTTCGGGGAGTGCGCTGATCAATGCGCTGCTTTCGATTGTGGTGGTGGTGTGGATTTTCTTTATGGCTCTGGGAATTGGTCTGTGGTTGTGGCGTTGGTTGGCTCCCAACGGTGTGACTGATTTGGATACCGGGCTGTTTGGTTTTGGTCTGGGATTTGCGGTATTTGGTTTGCTAATGCTCTTTTTAGGACTGGCTGGTTTGTTGGAGCAGGTAGTTCTGTATGGGGTGGCCATATTGTTAACGGCCGTAGCCATTCCCACCACTATCCCTTTTTTACGACGGGTTCAGTGGCGAAGACGGCCGTCCCGTCTCGTGACAATCTATTTGGTGATTACGCTCAGTTTGGGATTGACGTTGGCATTATTGCCGCCCACGAGTTGGGACAGCCTTTCTTACCATCTACGCGGCCCCTGGCTTTATTTGCAAGCAGGGCGCATTTACCCGGGTGTCGATGTTTTCTCACTGAATAACCCCTTTTTGTTGGAAATGGTCTTCATGATGGGGATGGCGCTGCGCAATGATGCTGTCGCACAGCTTATCCATTTTGGCTTTACATTTTTGCTAGCGGGGATGGTGTATACGTTGGCGGTGAATAGCTTGAAGCTGCCATCGGGATGGACGGCCGTACTCATTTTGTTTGCTACACCAATGTTCATGCTGCTGGCTCCCTGGACGTACAACGATCTGGCATTAAGCTTTGTTATTTTAGGTTCGCTGTACGCATTTTTGCAATGGCGTAGTTCAGAGGATTGGCGTTGGTTGCTGCTTAGCGGGCTTTTTTCTGGTCTGGCAATGAGTTTCAAATACACCAGTTTTATTGCACCGACAATGATTGGTGTATTGCTTCTCTGGAATTATCGGCGGCAGCCGTTGGCGGCAATAAAGCCATTGCTCTTGTTTGGAGGAGCGGCCGTATTGGTTGCCATTGTTTGGTACATAAAAAGCTGGATATTCACAGGGAATCCAGTGTATCCATTTGTGTTCAACGGGTTATTCTGGGATGAGTTTCGTACGATGGCGCATCGCAATCCTGGCAGCGGGATTGGTTTTGATCCCCTGGCCATTTTACAAGTGCCCTACACATTAACTATTGGTATTGCTGATGTGAGTGGTGATGGGCCAACGGGGCCATTATTCCTTGTTTTTCTCCCATTAATGCTCTTCTACGGATTTTTTCGAGAAGGTCGTCGTGCGCCTGATGGCTTTCGGATTTTATTGTTATATGCCCTGCTGCATTATGGTTTCTGGTTGTTTGGTGTTGTTTTTTCTGCCAACTTGTGGCAGGGACGGTTGATGTTGCCCGCATTTGCCGCTTTGTGCCCCGTCATCGCCTGGATAATTGAGGATTTATCACGAATTGATCATCCGCAATTTTCGTTGCGGCGGTTTGTGAACATGGTGCTCACTTTTGTGCTCCTGTTGGGGCTGGTGACGCAATTTGTAGAGTGGCTGACTATCAATCCACTGCCATATGTCATGGGCAATGAGTCTCGCGCAGATTACTTGGAGCGGCGCATGGGCTATCTCTATTTGGCATCGGAGATGATTAATGAGTCGCTGCCAGAAGAGGCAGTTGTGCAATTTTTGTGGGAACCTCGTACCTATTATTGTCTGAAGGATTGTCGCGGCGATCATATTTTGGATAAATATGCGCACATGGAATTTTTGTATGGAGATGCGCCGTCCATTGTGGCGCATTTGCAAGAAGAAGGCGTGACCCATCTGCTTATCCATGAAGCGGGGCTGGACTTTATACGAGATGATGAAATACCTTATGTGATGCCTGTAAACGAGGCCAATTACCAACTGATGTTGGATGAATATGCTGACCTGATAGCGACTTGGGGTGAAGGGTACAGTTTGTATGAATTACGGCCGTAATTGAAAGGAAATGGAATGATGTCAGTAAATGCAAAACGGTATACGGCCGTAACCATCTTTCTCTTGCTTATATTTGTCGTCAGCGTTTGGGGATTCCATGAGTTTTTCACCTCAAAAGTGCCAGGGGCTAATGACTTTTATCCAAGATGGCGGGGAACACAACTTTATTGGCAAGAAGGTATAGACCCCTATTCTCATACAGCCACAGAAGCCATCCAGCGCGATATGTATGGTGGCCGCCTTGCCTATGAAACTGAAGATCAAGTATTGTTTGTCTACCCTTTTTATATCGTCTTTCTGATCTGGCCATTAATCAACACAGATTACCTATGGGTGCAGGCGATTTGGCTTGTGTTGGTGCAATTTAGTTTAATAGCGGCCGTCATCTTAAACCTAAAACTTGTGGAATGGAAAATGCCACCGCTATTATTGGGGCTGACATTGTTGTGGGCGGTGCTGTTTTATAATAGCACCCGCACAATCATTCTGGGTCAGTTTGCCGGTCTAATTTATTTATGGATTGTTGGTACCCTGTTGGCGCTTAAGTATGACAAAGATATTTTGGCAGGCGTACTCATCTCGCTCACAACTATCAAACCCCAGATGAGTTTTTTGCTTATCCCGGCTTTGCTTATTTGGGCATTGGGGCAAAGGCGCTGGCGATTCGTTGGCTCTTCATTTATTACGATGCTGATATTGGTAGGGGCTTCATTTTTACTACAACCGAATTGGTTATTTAGTTTCGTGGATCAAGTTTTGAATTATCCGGGTTACACAATTACTGGGTCGCCATTATGGGTAGTGACAGGATACTATTTACCACAATTGGGTAAACCCGTCGAATATGTCATGATTGGAATTTTGTTGGTTTACATGTTTTGGCATTGGCGCTGGCTCCCCAAGGTAAAGGCAGATTCTACCCACTTTTTATTTATCATTGGATTGACATTGATCATAACGAACATGATTGTGATTCGAACGGCTACAACGAATTATGTGATCATGTACATTCCCCTCTTTATGATTTTGCACACAATACATCAGCATACGAAACGAGGCACTTTGTGGGTTTCGCTCTTTTTTATTGGAAGTATTATTTTTACTTGGGCATTATTCCTCGTGTCGGTGCAAGGTGACCAGGAACATCCTGTGACTTACCTGCCACTTCCGTTTTTGCTTTTATTTGTCATGATAGGATTCTCCAAATTATGGACCAGGAACGAACTGTCGAATTAGATTCCCAACAAACAGAAGATAAAAAACGATTGCTGATCAATGTGATCTTTGTGAGTTTGGTCGCGGCATTACTGATAGCTGCATTGGCTCGTTTTTATTCCTTCACTGTGGATTGGTCATATACTTTTTCCCGTGTTTCGGAGCATTGGCTTGACCCATATGAGATTGAGGCGTTTACCAGTCCCCCCTGGCTGTTGTTTATGCTGCCACATGCTTGGTTGCCAACGGCATGGGGAGGTGCAGTGAATCTGTGTTTGAACATTTTAATGATTGCGTTGGTTATCCGGAAATACAATGGTGGTTGGCAATTGATGCTTCTGGTGTATACGTCACCTCTTTTTTTGGACCTGATGCGGACGAACAATGTGGATTGGATTCCCTTATTGGCTTTGTTGATACCGCCAATGTGGGGACTGCCACTTTTGGTGCTTAAGCCACATACTCTCGGTGGGGTTGCACTAATCTGGTGGAAGCGGAGTACGCAAAAAATACGCTTGATTACACCTCTTGTTGTGGTTGTAGCGCTGTCTTTTTTGATTTGGGGCATTTGGCCGTTGCAAATTCATTCTTTGACTGACGTGAAGTGGAATTTTGCCCCGTGGCCGTTTGGTATTGTGTTGGGCGCATACATGCTGTTTCGGGCGTATCAGCAGGATGATGAGTTTTTGGCAGCGGCGGCAACGCCCTTTTTAGTTCCTTATATTGCCCCATATAGTCTTGCTGGTGTTTTGGCATTTGTCGGGTGTAAATATCGTCGTGAAGCGTTCTTTGTTTATGTGGCTTTTTGGGTATATTTTATTGTGGAAACACGCTTGATGGGTGGTTAGGATGTCTCGATTAGTCGGTTAGAGCCAACGGAACTGGATTGTAGGTATTGTTGTTGGCGTTAGCCTGCTGGTAGGTTTTTATGTAACGGCCGTGGCTGTTGCGCCCTATGTGCCTGTGTCAAGAGATTTTGACCGAACATTTTACCCTGCAGCCAAATATGTCTTGGCCGGAGAGGATCCGTACGTCGGTAAGTATGAGTATGCTGTATATGGACAAGATGCGCTACCCGATTTTTTCAGCCCGCCCTGGGTAGCGGCAACCTTATTCAGATTCCTGGGATTTTGGAGGCATTTATTAATAACCTGCGACTAAATCGACTTTGTTGGGCATGGGATCACCGGTCACGGCCGTATTGATCAAGCGCGCAAAATCCTTCATCTGTAGTGCTTCAGAATCGGCTGTGAATGTGGCGCGGTGCGGTGACATGACTACATTGTCCAGTTCGTGGAAGGGGAAATTGGCAGGTGGAGTATTTGCCCAGGTGGGTTCGTCGCCCGGGTAGTTGTACCAGACATCTAGCCCGGCGGCGTGGATAC
>JBNKHS010000200.1:0-7935 GCA_050290485.1 Promineifilaceae bacterium (SeqCode)
TGGCATCCGTTTCAGCCACAACAAGGGCTAAAACATCCCCTACGTAGCGCGTTGTCTCCCCTTCAGCCACCATCAAGGGCCAATCCTGTTTGATTAAGCCAATATTGCGATCACCAGGCACATCAACGGCCGTAAATACACGAATCACACCCTCCACAGCCTCTGCCTTGCTCGTATCAATTTTTAGCACCTTGGCCCGTGGATGATCACTAAACTTGAGTGCGCCAATTTTCATCTGGGGCAACCGAATGTCATCAACGTATTGATGCTGGCCAAGGACCAGTTTTTGCGCCTGATATTTGGGTTGGCGGCCTCCGATACGGCCGTCATTTTTGGGCTCCGGAATCTCTTCTTCCTTACGGATCGCTTCTGCCGCATATTGCACCGAATCCACAATCTTCTTATATCCCGTGCAGCGACACAAGTGTGGCGTCAGTGACTGTTCAATCTCTGCCCGTGATGGGTCAGGTGTGTTGTTAATGAGGGCATTTGACTGCATCACGATGCCGGGGATGCAAAAGCCACATTGCACGCCACCCTTTTCGACAAAGGCATTGGCAAATACAGATTGTCGATACGCGCCCAACCCTTCTGTCGTTGTCACTTGCGCATCCACCACCTTTTTCATCGGTGTGACACAAGATAATACCGCCTTCCCATTGAGATCAACGGCACAGCAGCCACACGCCGCTTGCGGCGCACACCCATCCTTAGGTGAGGTAATACCTTCCACATCGCGCAAATAAGTTAATAGAGGTAAATCGGGGTCGCCAGCAAAATCTTTTTCCTGACCATTAAGCCAAAACTTCATGATAGTCCTCCGTTGCTTTGATTAAAACAAACCGTCCCCAATTATTGGCTAGCAAAAATAAGCGACAAGGGGAAAATCATCTTATTCTTCGCCAGTACGCTAGCTATATAAGGTCCACAGATTTGACGTGACCATCATCGACATTTGATTTTTCGTGCTGAAATAGAGGTTTCAAGAACTCTACACACTCATGAAAACAATTGTGCAAAGTTCCCAATTATCATATCACAACCTGCCGATATTGCTGAAATCTCCCAATCAAATTGCTTTATACTCGACCCTGCGTATAATCGCAGAACTTGCCGCATCGTCATTGCAAACACCTACCTACCCACTGTGTATTGGCAACTACAGGAAGAGGATTCGCGTGCAAAAATTTAACATCTACAGATTGATCGATTTATTGATTCCCATTCTTGCCGTTCTTTTGGCGTTAACTGTTGGCGCACTTATCTTACTAACCCAAAATACAAATCCATTTGAAGCATATGCGGCCATGTTTTCTGGCGCATTCACCAATAAAAATGGGATGGCTGACACGCTTGTCAAAGCGATCCCCCTGCTTTTGGTGGCCTTGGGTGTTGCCATCGCCTTTCGCGGTGGCGTCATCAACATTGGCGCGGAAGGGCAGCTGATCATGGGTGCGATGCTCACCACCTGGATTGGGCTCACCTTTGGCCAAACAATGCCCGGTTGGGTTGTGATTATTCTTGGCATTTTGGGCGGGGCATTGGCGGGAGGCGTGTGGGCAGCGGTACCCGGTGTGCTCAAAGCTCGCTTGGGTGTCAATGAAATCTTGACGACAATCATGATGAATCAGATCGCCATTCAGATTGCATTCTACCTGTTACGCGGCCCCATGATTGATCCCGCAGAAGTCGCAGCAGGCACCAATATTCCCCATTCAGCCCGCTTACCCCGTACAACAGATTTGCCCCGCTTCACAGATATTGCTCAAGCGCTTGGTTTTGACCAAACTGCAAAAGAAATCGGGTTAACGGGATTCCCCGCCGAACTATATGGGCTCTTTGTCGAGCCAACGCGTTTGCATACAGGTCTGATCATTGCCATTGTGCTCGCCATATTAGTTTATGTCTTTCTATGGCGGACAACGATTGGCTACCGCATTCGCGCTGTAGGGCAAAATCCCAATGCCGCACGGTATGCAGGGATTAATGTCAAACGATATATCGTGTTGTCGATTACCCTCGGTGGTGTCTTTGCCGGTTTAGCGGGATCGATTGAAATCTTGGGCTTACATCACCGCATGTTTGAACCAACGGCCGTTTCTGCAGGGTACGGCTTCTCAGGCATTGTCGTCGCCTTGTTCGGCTACTTACACCCCCTCGGTATTATTCCTTCCGCCATTCTATTTGGCGGCTTACTTGTCGGTGGAGACAAAATGCAGCGCGCCGTCCAAGTGCCCCAAGTGTTGATCACGATCATCCTCGGCATGGTGGTCCTCTTCGTCGTCAGCGCCGATTTGTGGGTGCGCAAACGGGCCACCCAGCGCGTCTCCGTTGATAAGCGCACAAAAGATCCTGATCCCCCGCCTAACAATGACGCACCCATGGAGGCTGCCACATGAACGAAAATTTAACCGCTCTGGCAATCATTTTAGGTATTCTCCATTCAGGCATCCGTCTGGCAACTCCCTATTTATTTGCCTCATTAGGCGAAATGTTTGCCCAGCGCTCTGGTGTCCTCAATTTAGGCGTTGAAGGCATCATGCTCATGGGCGCCTTTAGTGGATTTTACGCTGCTTTCCAAACCGAAAATGTATGGATTGGCTTCCTAGCTGCTATCTTTGTGGGTTCACTCTTAGGTTTGTTGATGGCCTTTGTCAGCGTTACCCTCAAGGCAGAACAAGGTATTAGCGGCATTGGCCTTTATTTATTTGGCTTAGGTACATCCAGTTTGCTCTTCAAAATGACTTTGGGTACTGTCGAAGGGGTTGATGGTTTTTCTGAATTGGACTTTTGCTTGTCCACTCTCGGGGTTCAATCTGATTTTTGTCTGAGCCAGATACCCATCGCGGGCAAAATTTTCTTTAGTCACAGCTTGCTCACTTATCTTGCATTCGCTTTGGTTCCTGTTGCTGCTTACGTTTTGCATCGGACAACCATTGGCTTAAAAATTAAATCCGTGGGGCAAAATCCAGAAGCAGCTGATTCTTTAGGCGTCAGTGTCGATCGCACACGTTATTTAACGGTGACTTTTGGTGGTGCAATGGCGGGCTTAGCAGGCGCGTCGCTCTCGATTTCACTACTCAACATCTATCAAGAGAACATGACCAATGGTATTGGGTTTATTGCCGTTGCTTTGGTTTATTTTGGTGGCTGGTCGCCGTGGGGTGTTCTCGTGGGGGCATTACTTTTTAGCACAATCAATGCCCTGCAATTGTGGGTGCAAGTGCTGGGTCTGAATTTACCTTCTGATGTGGCGGTGATGCTGCCCTATTTACTGACGATTATTGCTCTGGCTTTGCCGATTCGCCGCGCATCACAGCCAGCAGCTTTAACCAAACCATTTAGCAGAGGTGAAAATTAAATATTCGCTTCTGTCATTTACACTGAACCCCGCAATACGGCCGTATTTATTTATCGTTTATAGCGAAAGGCTTTGTTATTTCAATGAATGAAACGAAGAGAAATCTTACAATACAGGACCTCTCGAAAGATTTCTCCCCCATTCGACTGAGTTCACGCCGAAATCTAGTCAAAATGACAGCCGAATAGCTACCTTCTTTTAAGGAGAAAGAAATGAAAATTAATGCCGAATACAAACGTTTTATCATTGTACTGCTCCTCTTGTTGCTGGGGCTGCTGTTGGTTAGTTGTGGCGGCGGTGAAGAAGCCGCTGATTCAGGTGGCGAAAGTACCGCAATCGATCCGATCAAAATTGCCGTAGTCATGCCCAGCGCCACCACCGACCTTGCTTGGAGCCAAGCCATTTATGACGCCCTCGTGCGCATACAAGAAAAATCAGGTGGCGAGAGTGTTGTTGAGATCGCCTACACCGAAAACATGTTCAACGTCACTGATGCCGCCGCTGCCATTCGTGATTATGCCGCCGACGGTTACGATCTGGTCATCGCCCATGGCACCCAATATGGCACCTCCCTCTTCGAAGTAGCCCCTGACTTCCCTGAAACCAGTTTTGCCTGGGGCACGGCCACCGACACAGGCAAAGATGCGGGTCTCGACAACATTTTTGCTTATGAAGCTCGCGCCGAAGAAGGCGGCTACGTCAATGGCGTCCTCGCAGCCACCTTGTCCGAATCGGGTGTCATTGGCGTGGTTGGTCCTGTGGAAGCAGGTGATGCCAAATTATACATTGATGGCTTTGTCGCTGGTGCCAAAGCAACCAACCCTGATGCCCAAGTGAATGTCTCTTATACCGGTTCCTTTGGCGATACAGCCCTCGCCGCCGAAGCGGCCAACACCCACATTCAAGCAGGAGCCGACATACTCACCGGTTCTGCACAACAAGTTGTGGGCGCAATTGGCGTCGCCGAAGAGCAAGGTGTGCCTTGGATGGGAACACAATCAGACCAAAGTTCATTGGCGCCAGACATTGTCATTGCTTCACAATTGTATGATTGGGAAGGTGTGTTATCCGACATTATTGCCAAACATCAAGCAGGGGAACTTGGCGGCACAGCCTACGCGCTCACGCTGGAAAATGGTGGGCTTACGATGGATTATGCAGACAGTGTAGATGCTGATGCCGTGTCTGCGGCCAAAGACGCCGAAGCCGCCATCATTAGTGGCGATGTTGATGTCACAAGCATGTTAGGCGAGTAAATGATACTTGAGGAGTAGGGCACGCCTTCGTGCCCGTGTGGGACGTGGACGTCCCACACTCCTCGTTAACTGTTAAATTATGTCTAAACAAAACAATCTCCTCCCTTCTGGATTACCCCGTATTGAGTCGTTGGAAATGCGCAATATTGTCAAACGCTTTCCCGGAGTGCTAGCCAACGATCATGTCAATTTTGATGTGCAAGCAGGTGAAGTTCATGCACTTCTTGGTGAAAATGGGGCTGGCAAAAGCACGTTGATGAAAATCCTCTATGGTCTTTACCAACCAGAGGAAGGGGAAATTTTGCTCAATGGGCAGCCAATCAGCATCAACTCGCCCACAGATTCAATCAATCATGGCATTGGGATGATCCATCAACATTTTATGCTCGTCGATAATTTGACGGTGGCGCAAAATGTAGCCCTAGGGTTAAAGTCCTCGAAAGGATTGCGGCTGGATTTGGATGTTGTTTCCGATCGAATTTTGGAATTGGCTGACAAATATAATCTACGGGTCGACCCCAAGGCGATTATCTCGCGGTTGGCAGTGGGGCAACGACAGCGGGTGGAGATTATCAAGGCATTGTATCGTGGTGCGGCGTTATTGGTTTTGGATGAGCCAACGGCCGTTTTAACGCCCCAAGAAGTGGATGATTTATTTGTCATCTTCCGCCAAATGGCCCAGGATGGTCACGCCCTCATCTTCATCTCGCACAAGCTAAATGAAATAACAGCCCTCACAGATCGTGTGACGGTGCTGCGCGATGGCAAAGTGATTGGCACACGGCAAACGGTTGAAGTAACCAAGCATGATTTGGCCAATATGATGGTGGGACGTGCGGTGTCGTTGGAACGAAAACGGCCGTTTGTGGAAACGGGCGACGTGCGCTTAAAATTACGCAATCTGGATGCATTTAACGATCAAGGGCAACCCGTGCTGCGCAACATCAGTTTTGAGGTACGCAGCGGCGAGATTGTTGGCGTAGCTGGTGTGTCGGGCAATGGACAACGCACCTTGGCCGAAGTGATTGCGGGATTGTGGGCGGTGGAAAACGGCCGTATCGAGCTAGAAGGACGGAACGTAACCAATCTTCCTCCTTCTGAAATGATTGACGCGGGACTCTCCTACATTCCCGAAGAACGTATGCACGATGGGGTGATCAAAAACTTTAGTGTTGCCGAAAATTTAGTTTTGCAAGATCACATCCGCAAACCATTCAGCAATGGGCTTTTTCTCAACTTCAAAACCATCGACACTCATGCTGATAAAATGATTGCTGATTATTCTGTAAAAACGCCAAGCCGCGATACACTGATCAAAAATTTGTCGGGTGGGAATATCCAGAAGCTCATTTTGGCCCGCGAATTATCGCGTAAGCCGCGCTTTCTAATCGCGGCGCAACCAACACGCGGTGTCGATATTGGCGCGACAGAATACATCCATGCGCAGCTACTGGAACAACGGAGTGAAGGGCTGGCCACCCTATTCATCTCCGAGGATTTAGATGAAGTGCGCAGCATGTCGGATCGCATCATTGTCATGTTTGGCGGTGAAATCATGGGCATCGTCAACAGTGACAACGTGACTGTAGAGCAACTTGGCTTGATGATGGCGGGGGAGAAAATGTAGCAGGTTGCAGGTTGTACAAAAGTTTAACATATCACAACTATTTACTTGCAACTTTCCACTTGTCACATGCAACTCCCCAAAATGTAAGAAGTTCGTAACGCTTTTGGCGATATTCAGCTTTTCATGGCACAATATGGGGCGGAGCAGCAATAGGTGCCCAACAAATTACACAATTCGTTACAAGAGGAAATTATATGAGCATATTTACACAACTCTTTGGATCTGTGGATTCTATTCATGTGTCCGATTTACAAGAAAAAATAAATGACAAAAATGGTCTCTATTTATTAGACGTCCGTACGATGGGTGAATATCGTGATGGTCATATCCCTGGTGCCTCATCCATTCCTTTGGATCGTTTGGAAGCACGTCTAACCAAATTATCCAAAAACAAAGAGATCGTCTGCATTTGCCGTTCTGGTTCACGCAGCAAACGCGCCACCCGCATTTTGCAAAAAGCCGGTTTTAACGCAACCAATATGCAGGGCGGCATGAACGCTTGGCAAAAAGCAGGGTATAAAACCAAAGCTGGTAAAGTAAAATGAGTTTGTGTTTAAGTGTCAGGTACTTAGATATTCATTTGGTTACCTGACACTTGAACATATGACATCTAATAAGGAGATGATGATGAGCAATTTAGGAATGTCTGTCTATTTAAACAGTGACTTTGATGCCGCAATTGAGCAAGTCACGGCCGAATTGAAAAAAGAAGGATTCGGTGTGTTGACAACAATTGATGTCAAAGCAACCTTGAAAACAAAAATTGATGTCGATTTTCGGCCGTACACGATTTTAGGGGCATGCAATCCACCATTGGCACACAATGCACTCTCGCTCGCTCCAGAAGTGGGCATGTTGTTGCCTTGTAATGTGACCGTTGCCCAAGAGGAAGACGGCCGTATTTTAGTCAGCATCATCGACCCAGAAATGATGTTGGGCGTGGTTAAAAACCCAGCCCTGGAATCCATCGCCTGCGATGCTAAAGAACGATTAAGCCGCGTTGCAGCAGCTTTAAGTTAATATATATAAATAAAGATACTTGGCTAATTAATTGCCCCAAAATTATTCAAGTATCTTTTCAAAAATTTGGTGTCTATATTAATCAAAGCTACTCCAGGATTTATAAAAAGAAAAATAGTAAAATCCCACGAAAATCGTAAGCATTAAAACCATTGTTATGATTGGTGTCTGATTATGGATTAAATTAAATATCCAGTAAAAAGTATGTCCCAATATAAATACAACTGCGGCCCATTTTTTCCATTTCCATATCCCATAGGCAACAAATAACAATGTAATAGAAAAAATTAGATTTAGAATTAGTTGTGAAAAAGTAATTGGAATGGAAACAATTTCTGCCCATCTAAGTATTGATGACACGATTTGATATATGACTTCTCCAATTACTACAACTAAAATGAGCCACAACAAAATTCCTCGATTTTTGTTTTGAGTATCTAACATCTGAACATTTCCCTAATTTAATATTTTTGTCTAATCTCTTAATACTGTACAAACCATGATATTGTCACGAATCAATTTGATTTATGCTAAGCCTTTGTCAATATCGAAGATAAGGCATTCAAGCGTGTTGCCACGCCAAGTACCAGATTCATTTAAAATTTTTAATTGTTGATAAACATATGGTAGATCATCCCAATTTTTTAAACAGCTACGGTGAAATTGAAAAT
>JBNKHS010000201.1:0-7923 GCA_050290485.1 Promineifilaceae bacterium (SeqCode)
GTAAGGCGCGAATGTTGGCGTCCAGCGCCATGTTGATTTCATCGCGCCGTTTACCCACGCCGGAGTAGATGATCTTTTCTGGGGCAATCCCTGCATGTAAAGCGAGGAAAAGTTCGCCACCACTGGTCACGTCTGCGCCCAAACCCGCATCACGTAGAATTTCTAAGATACGCGGATTCTGGTTGGCTTTGACGGCATAACAGACGGTTTTGCGATCAGATTGGCCTGTTTGTTGGTAACTGTGGGCACGGGTCTTGATTTCGGCCAAACTGTACACGTAGGCAGGTGTGCCTACTTCTTGCGCAATTTGGGTCAGGGAGATGTTTTCACAATAAAGTTCGCTTGCTTGGTAATGAAAATTGCTCATGAATTTGTCTCTGTTTAGGTTTTGCGTTAGATTGGTTTATTCTGCAAGAATGAACCAATCTTTGCTAAATAGATTTAAATTTAATCGTAAATTTTTAGATGAGGTGAGCACCAACCGACGATACAATCCATGACATTGAGGATAGCATTGTAGATGGTTTCATCTTCGGCTTGTGCGTGTTTTTGGCTTAGAGAGGTGAATTGAGCTAAGGTGTTTTCTTTAGAGACCCCCGCGTCTTTCATAGAAACGGCCGTTTTATAGAGCGCATCAATTCCATCTTCTTTCTGTATGGCATCGTCTAACTTTGACTGAAACATTTTTTAGGAATCCGAGGTTTCTTCTTGTGTCTCGATTTGTTCTGGTGATGGCGTCGCTTCTGGTCCATTACCATTGCCATTTTGTTCTTTGATTGCTTCTTTTTCCAATTCCAAAATGGTTGAGGCTACATTCTCAATCGCGACTCGTTGTTTACGATAGAGGTCAGATTCACTCATCGCGAGGCGACGAGCCACATCACGCACGCGATGCCCTTGCACAAACTTCAGTTCAAGGATGTTGTACAAAATCCATTCGCCAGTGGTCATGCTCCGTTCCCCCTCAGGTTTTTGCAAATCGATGGCGTCATTAAGAATAGAGCGTAATGCTTTGGTAGGATTTTGTTCATGTTCATCCATTGCGCTTTGCACAATTTGCAGGCGCATGAGCGGACTTTTGGTTAACTTTGGCCCACCCCAATAATCGCGCAGTGCATCGCGAACCATGCTGTTGAAGGCCGGATCATCGACAATCGCTTCATTATCAGATTCAGTTACGATTGTTGTAGGGACAGGGCCAAATGTGGATTCGCGCCGCCGTTCTTGGAAGGCTGTAATTTGCGGCAACAGCCCTTCAACCGCAGCAAACACTTCTTGTTGCAAAACGCGGTCATCCAGTGCAATGGCTGCTTGATTGGTTAAATTGTCCAGAATGTCCATTTCTGCTTCGGAAAGATCGGGTGTTTCCGCACGGGCACGAATGCCAAAAATACCGAGCATACTGTTTAGGCGTTCGCTGTGTAACGGCCGTATCCAATAATTTTGCCAGATAATAAAAGAGTCCACCGTCTGCAAATTGGTTGCAGAGGTGCCATTGCTGCTGGCTAATGCTTGAAAATCTGCATCTTGCAGCATGCCGTCCGGCGTTGTTAACGGCCCAATCACCGCTTCCATTTTGGGGCCTTCTGGGTTGATGGAAACCAAAAATGAGGTTGGTGTTTGCAACGAGTCGCACGTCGTTACCAAAATGCTTTCCAGATATTGCTCCAGGTCTGAGGTTGTGACCAACCGTTCACTCAACTGTTGAATGTTGCGAATGTCGGGATCGTTGTTCAGATGAAATAGGCGCTCGATAGGGCGCTTGTAGGCATGAATTGCCCATTCAACCAACATCACAGTGCCTACAACGGCAATGGCTGCTGTGGTTTCTGATGGCAAGCCGACAATAAAGCTGCTGCGGCTGGTAACCACATAGACCACAAGCACAATAGAAGCTGTCATGGGGACACGGGCCATAAACTTAAATAGTTTGACGCGCACAACCCGATCGGGCGAGGCTGCCCCAAAATAAATGATATGAGCCGTTAATACGGCAAACATCAAGGCAACAACTAAATTCCCAAAGATAATGACGAGCCATAACCAAACTGGCAATTCCTGTTGGAACGAGTTGCTAGATATGACCAGATAAGGGAATACGGCAAGTGGAGCCGCGATGAAAACCAGCAAGGTTGTGGTCATTCTTTGGCGCGTGACACTGGTTATGCATCGTTGGCGCGCACGCCACACATTGTAAATACTGAGTGCGGTTGTCAGCCAAAAATAGAGGGCAAAGAAGGGGAACAAGAAGCCCGTTGTTAAATGGAATACCTTATAATCCAGTAGATTTTGGGGAGCTTGGACAACATAATTGCTAAAGAGTACAAGTCCTAGAAACGTAATGCCAGTTAGGTACGCAATACGCACAATTAAACGATGGTGACGTGGTGGGGATCCTGTCGTCCCCCGTAATGCATCGGACAGGTGGTATTGAGCGGCTGGAACCATGGCGATGCCCACCCATTGGAAGCGCAGCAATATTTCTGCGGAAACGGGAATCAATGCGCGGCTGACAAGAAGCTCGGCAAAGTAAGTGATGCTAACAAATACAATCAGGGTGATGAAGGCACGGGTAACTCTGTCGCGCCGCCCCCGACCGATGTTATAAAGGACAACGGCCGTTCCGAAAATGACAATTATCGCTTGTAGAATATCATTTGTGAGTGCTAGTATGTTGCCTACGTCTATCATTCAATCTCAATTTAATTGTAAAAACCTCGGTGGACACCATCTGAAAAACGCGGCGGCACCCAGGTTTTTTCATGTATAAATCTATGCAGGTGATGGCGAAGGTGGCAAATCGACTGATGGTGGATGCCACCCTTTATTTTTTTCATTTTCTTCTATTGGTTCTGTGGAAGACGGCCGTATTTCACTTTGTGGCGCATTGGGTGTTGGCGGGCGATCGTTTCCTTCCACTAAGGCCACAAACTCATCGGCATCCAACGTTTCCACATCCAGTAACTTTTCGGCCACTAAATCTAATTTATCACGATGCTCTGTTAAAATCTGCTTGGCGTGATCATACTCACTGTCAATGATTCGGCGAACTTCCTCATCAATCAGCTCCGCAATGGCATCCGAATAATCTCGTTGTTCACTAATCTCTTTGCCCAGAAAAACCATTTCCTGTTTTTGACCATATACACGCAAACCAAGTTTATCACTCATCCCATATTGCGTGACCATTGCGCGTGCGCGTTGGGTCACATGCTGCAAATCATTACTGGCGCCAGCTGTAATTTCGCCAAAGACAATTTCTTCCGCGACTCGCCCCCCCAAGGCTGTTGCAATTTGCGCTTTCATTTGTGATTGGTTGGGGAGCACCGTATCATCTTCCATGTACCATGTGATGCCCAACCCCATGCCACGAGGCACAATAGTTACTTTGCGTAAGGGCATTGCGGCAGGAATATAGTGGCTAACCAGGGCATGTCCGGCCTCATGGTAGGCAATAATTTCCCGTTCCGCAGGTGTTATCACACGGCTTTTTCTTTCGGGGCCTAGCTGTACTCGTTCAATTGCTTCGTGAAATTCGGGCATGCCAATACTTTTACGATCGCGGCGTGCGGCCAATAGAGCTGCCTCATTGACAGTGTTTTCAATATCCGCGCCGACAAATCCGGGGGTAGACTTGGCCAAAATAGCAACATTGACATTCGAGGAAACAGGTTTGCCGCGAATGTGCACCTTGAAAATTTGCTCACGCCCTTTGTAATCGGGGCGGTCAATGACCACGCGTCGATCAAAACGGCCGGGGCGCATCAATGCTGGGTCAAGAATGTCGGGGCGATTGGTGGCAGCCAAAATGATAATCGCAATATCTGTGCCAAATCCATCCATCTCGACCAAGATTTGGTTCAGTGTTTGCTCACGCTCATCATGTGATCCACCTAACCCTGCGCCGCGATGTCGCCCCACGGCATCAATCTCATCGATAAAGATAATGCACGGACTGTGCCGCTTGGCTTGTTCAAATAGATCGCGTACGCGGCTGGCACCAACACCAACAAACATTTCCACAAATTCAGAGCCAGCAATGGAAAAGAATGGTACACCGGCTTCACCAGATACAGCTTTGGCGAGTAAGGTTTTTCCCGTACCAGGACTACCAACCATCAAAACGCCTTTGGGAATACGTGCTCCAAAAGAGACGAATTTTTCCGGCTCTTTGAGGAATTCAACCACTTCTCGTAACTCTTCTTTGGCTTCTTCTGCTCCGGCAACATCTGCAAACGTTACGGTGGGATGATCGCCTGTAAACATGCGTGCTTTACTTTTACCAAATGAGAGTGCCTGGTTGTTAGAGCCTTGTGCTTGGCGGAACATAAAATAGAAAAACCCAATAATGAGTAAGGCTGGCAAAAAGAGGGCGATCATATTGATCCACCCATTCCATTGACTGGGTGCACTATAGATGATTATTGGGGCGTTCTCTGTATTGGCGTCAAGAGAAACCCCATAAGAGGCAAGTTGTTCTTCAAGTGAGCTGTTTTCACTGATGTTGGCTGTAGCGATTGCACGGTCGGGGCTGGTGTAACTGATTGTCACTTTACGGCCGTTTCCATCAACGTTAATTTTAGCAACTTCATTTGCTTCAATTTGTTGTGCAAGCTGGCTGATTGATATTTCACTGGCTGTTGCTGTTGCTGATCCATATCCCCACAATAAGGCCAAAACGGCGAGCGCGATGAGGAGAAAAATAAACCATCGAGTACTGTTGATCGTTTTCATAATATTAGCCTAATTCACGTTGCAACGAAGCTTCATAGTAACTTGTTGTCGTGAACTATAGTATCCACAAATCAATATAACATGATGAATGCACTTTAGTGATTTTGTGATGTTTTGTTTGCTTGGTGTCATTGTTCACTAACTTGGGCATACACTCATTGTTGGATAGATTGAGTATAGCAGAAAGCAGGGGGTATTGCGACAGCGAGGCGAGTTAGCCAACCCACGCTTGGTATACAAAAAACCAGAGTGGAATTAGACCTAATAGGGCAATAACGGCGGCGATGCCTAGTCCAATGGTTACCCAATCTGTTTCTTCGATGAGATTGTTTTCAGAAGCAGGTAAACGAATTGTGTTTGGCGTTGGTGTGTTTTGTGGGATTGTGCTCTCCACAGGGCGCATTGGTTTTGAAGGTGTGGGCGCTTCGTCATCGAGATACGGCCGTTCATAAATTTGCGTCTTTTGCTCAAAAACGGGCACCCCTTCTTCTGTTTCATCAATGGTTGATGTTGTTGTAGCGGCGACCAGTGTGCTTGTAGGGTCGATTGGTCCCGTTTCTTGCAAGCTTCGTTCACGATATGCTGACAAAATTCGACTCACCTGACCTGCCGTCCGGTAGCGACCACTCGGCTCCTTAGCCAGCAATTTGTCCACAATTTGGTCTAACTGCAAGGGAACTGCTGGATTAAACTCAGACACATGTGGGGGCGGTGTATGCAGATGTTTGAGCGCCATAGCTGTATGTGATTCCGCTTCAAACGGCAAACGTCCACTGAGCATCTCAAACATGATCACACCAATGGCATAGACATCTGATGCTGGCGTTGGAATTTGTCCTGCGGCTTGTTCAGGGGAGAAGTATTGCGGCGTTCCCCAAATTTGGCTTAATTCTCCCTGCTGTGTGGCTTGGCTCATAGCGCGTGCAATGCCAAAGTCAGCCACTTTGACTCGATCGTCACGGGTGACGAGTACATTATGCGGTTTAATATCGCAATGAACCAATTCAGCCCGATGGGCATACCCCAACCCAGCACTGACTTGAATGGTTAAGTCGAGCACCTGATTGATAGGCATGAATTTGCCATCATCATTGTAATTACGCACAATTTGTTTGAGGGTTTGCCCCTCTACAAACTCCATCACAATATAATGCCGATGCTCATCTTGACCAATATCATGGACTGTTACAATGTTGGGGTGGGATAAATTGGCTGCTGCATGAGCTTCACGCTGGAATCGTTCTAAAAAGCCAGGATCGTTGGTTAAACTTTCATGTAGCATTTTAATAGCAACAATACGACCCAATTTTAGGTCGCGTGCCTTGTACACTTGGGCCATACCACCACTTCCCACACGATCAAGTAGTTCATAACGGCCGTTTAACACAACAGTTTCATCAGACATAACAAGATTGTAAAGCTGAATAAACACATTAGCAAATGATTATTTTCTGAATTACGCTTGCTCCAATAAACTCGGTATGATAATATCCTGTGCGCACGATAATTGTGCATCTATGGCGGGTATAGTGTAGTGGTTAACACGTCTGGTTGTGGCCCAGAAGATCGTGGGTTCAAATCCCACTACTCGCCCAAGGCTGACCATTTTGGTCAGCCTTTTTTATTACCTCAATCCCCTTTTGACTGAAAAAAATGAATTTCGCTTTTTGTTTTACGATTTTTAATTTTCCTCATATACTTATAAGGACTGGTAACAACTCAAGTCAAATGATATATTTTTTCATAAATTCATCGAAAGTTTATTAAACAAACTAACTTTTCAAGGATAGGAGGCTCACAATGACTGATGACAAAGGAATGGTAGGCGATGTTTACTACCCCTCTCCAGAAGTTGTCGCAAATGCACATATTCCCGATTATGAGAAAGTCCATGCGGAAGCAACTGAAGACCTCGCTGGTTTTTGGGGCAAAATCGCCGCCGAAAATTACGAATGGTACAAGCCCTGGGAAACAGTTTTGGATGACAGCAACGCCCCATTTTATAAATGGTTTGTGGGTGCAAAGACGAATATTGTACACAATGCCTTAGATCGGCATATGCGTACGGCAACTCGTAACAAAGCAGCTCTTATTTTTGAAGGGGAAAAGGGAGATAAACGTACCTATACCTACCAACAACTCAATCGTGAAGTTTGTAAGTTTGCGAGCGTGCTGCGCTCTATGGGTGTGGGCAAGGGAGACCGTGTTACTATTTATATGGGGCGTATTCCCGAATTGATGGTAGCCATGCTTGCCTGCGCCAAAATTGGGGCAATGCACTCCGTTGTCTATGGTGGTTTTTCTACTGAGGCGTTGCTCGGGCGCATTGATGATAGTAAATCGAAAGTGCTGATTACATGTGATGGTGCCTGGTTGCGCGGCAAGATCATTGAACTTAAACAAATTGCCAATGAAGCCGTTGACCGTGCTGGTACCATCCAATCTGTGATTTGTGTTAAGCGAACCGGCCATGATGTGGAAATGGTATCTGGTCGTGACTACTGGTATCATGATTTGATGCACCTTCCCATTGCAGATCCTAAAGCCCCAACCGAAGTAATGGATGCAGAAGATCCACTCTTTATTCTTTATACATCTGGTACAACGGGCACACCAAAAGCGATTTTGCATACGCATGGTGGCTACATGGTTTGGACAAGCACAACTCTGAAATGGGTGTTTGACATCAAACCAGATGATGTGTGGTGGTGTGCAGCAGATCCTGGCTGGATTACGGGACACAGTTACATTGTTTATGCCCCGTTGATTTTGGGTGCGACCAGTTTTATGTATGAAGGTGCTCCTACTCATCCATATCCTGATCGTTGGTGGTCTTTAGTTGCCAAATATAACATTACCATTTTGTATACTGCACCAACCGCAATTCGTGGCTTGATGCGTTTTGGTGAAAGCTGGCCCAACAAACATGATTTATCTAGCTTACGTTTATTAGGATCTGTTGGTGAACCAATCAACCCAGAAGCATGGAAATGGTATCATCGTGTTATCGGGCATGAAAAATGCCCAATTATGGACACATGGTGGCAAACAGAGACTGGCGGTTACATGATCACGCCATTGCCAAGTGTGCCTCTCAAACCGGGTTCAGCTACACGTGGCTTCCCCGGTATTCAAATTGATGTTGTTGATGAAGAAGGTGATCCTGTACCAGCCAATGAAGAAGGGTAT